>JBDTTT010000190.1:0-8668 GCA_039930485.1 Chryseolinea sp. | reverse complement strand
CTGATCAATTGATCAGGCTTTTTTTATGTTTAGGCAGCAATTGAATAACATCATATCAAAGATTGAAAGTTGATCAGATCTCATAGGATTTAGGATCATTCATTTCTATATTAGGCAAGTGGCAGCTACTAAATTTTAATACTAGGTGTAAAATGAAATGAGTGTAGAAACTAAAACCTTAAAAAAACTTCAGACAGAAAATATCTTTGTTGATATTTTCACAGACATGTTTGACGAGTCCTTTTATGGCTTCATCAGACAGTTTAATGCAAACTTTCTTTTATTGGAACATTACAACGATGATGGACTTTATAATGGCATTGTTGTGTTTCGACTTGAGGATATCACTAGGATTAAATGGGATAATAATGATATAAATAGCACTCAAAAAATAATAAACAAACACAATCAAGAGAAGAATATACAATCGATTAAAATTAACTCAATTGAAAGTATCTTAAAGTCCGTTAATAAAATCTATAAACATGTTACTTTAAATATTCAAAATGTAGATAGCGGAATGTGCATCATTGGGCAAATCCAAGAAATAGACAAGTCGACAATTGTTGTCAGAGAGTTTGGAACAAGAAGATCTTTAGATAGAGGAACAATAATGTTTTCGATCGCAGATATTACAAGAGTAGACGCAGGAGGTATTTATGAGAATGGGATTTTGAGAGTTCACAAGCAAAACAAATAATGATTTAATATCTTTTAATCAGATCATAAGCATTTCCATTGTTGGCGACTAATTATTCGACAATGGTTGATAGGCGTGAAGAACAATCTCATCTTTATTTTCTTCCACTTTCCGCATCACCTCTGTCATTGTTCTTCACCACCAGATAGACTACCCCAATTGCAACAACAACGCAGCCCAAGTTTCTTTTTCATCGCGCCTAACTTCTTGTAAACCTAGCGGATTGGCTTCCCTTAATAAGTCAGTAATATCACTTGTATAGAATCCACTAAGTAATAATAAACCACCTGGCTGAAGAAGATTTTTGTACAGCTCCATTTCATCAAGCAATACATTCTTATTGATGTTGGCGAGAATGATATCAAACTTACCTTCAAAAGTAATGTCGCTGAGTTTGCCGAGTTGTTGATGAACGATGTTGTTGCATCCATTCACTTCAATATTTTCTTTTCCGTTTGATACGCTCCACTCATCAATATCAAAGGCTTCTACTTCACGCGCACCAAGTTTAGCAGCCATCACGGAAAGAATGGAGGTTCCACAACCAGCATCCATAACGCGCTTGTTTTTGTGATCGATATCCAGTTGATTCTTGATCATCAGATAAGTAGTTTGATGATGACCTGTGCCAAACGACATCTTTGGTGTGATGATAATTTCGTAAGGGTATTTTTTTTCAATCTTGTGAAAGTCCGCACGAATCAGGCAACGATCATCTACAATGATGGGTTCATAATTTTTCTCCCACTCTTCATTCCAGTTTTGTTTCTCGATGCGATCCTGATAAAAAACCAAAGGTGTTTGCTGAGTGTATTTTTCTTTAATGGATTGAAGAAGTTCTTTATTGTAATTTTCTTTTTCTACATAGGCTTCAAATCCATCATCCGTTTCCATGAACGTATCAAAACCCACCTCGCCAATTTCGGCCATGAGGATTTCTGAAAATTCAGCATCGCAGATTACTTTAAGGCGAGAGTAGTACATAATGAGTAAAGTGAATTTCAGTTTTGAACTATTATTCGTGCATTCGTGGCAACAAACAAAATCAATAGCCACGAATGCACGAATGGTATTTATAAGCAATTACTTCTTCAATATGGATATAACTTCATTCAACTTCAGCAATGCCTCCACCGGACTGATCGTGTTGATATCTACCTTCTGCAACATATCCTGAATTTCATTGAAGCGCGGATCAGACTCGAACAAACTTAATTGCGGGATGGGCTTCGGCACATCCTGCATTTTCTTCGTTCCTTCATTCTTGTGTTTTTCCTTTTCAAGGAAGTGAAGAATTTCATTGGCGCGCAGCACTACTTTGTTCGGCATGCCTGCGATTTGTGCTACATGTATTCCGAAGCTGTGCTCGCTACCACCTTCTTTCAGCTTGCGCATGAAGATGATTTTATTGCCTACCTCTTTTACAGAAACATTCACATTTTTAACACGCACTAAATCTTCCGCTAATTGATTCAACTCATGGTAGTGCGTGGCAAAAAGCGTTTTCGGTTTAAAGTCTTTGTGATTATGTAGGTGTTCTACAATCGCCCAAGCAATGGAAACACCATCGTATGTACTGGTACCTCGTCCAATCTCATCCATCAAAATCAAAGAGCGATTGCTTAAATTGTTGAGGATGCTTGCCGTTTCCGTCATCTCCACCATAAAGGTAGATTCACCTCGCGAAAGATTATCAGACGCACCAACGCGCGTAAAGACCTTATCAATGATGCCGAGTGATGCTGCATCAGCTGGGACAAAACTTCCCATCTGTGCCATCAAAACAATCAATGCAGTTTGTCTTAGCAATGCAGACTTACCCGCCATGTTCGGTCCGGTGATAATGAGAATCTGTTGCTGATCACTATCCAATAAAATATCATTAGGCACATAGGTTTCGCCAACAGGCAATTGTTTTTCAATTACCGGATGTCGCCCCGCTTTAATATCCAATACAAATGAATCGTTGATTTCGGGCTTGGCATATTTGTTTGTGCGCGCTGTAAAGGCGAATGAAAGCAAACAATCAAGTTGAGCAAGCACACGTGCGTTCTGTTGAATCTGCGGAATGAAATCTGCAGCATGAAGAACGAGTGCATTGAAGATGCGCTGCTCAATCACAACAAGTTTGTCTTCCGCATGCAGAATTTTTTCTTCGTAGACTTTTAGTTCTTCAGTAATGTATCGTTCAGCATTAACTAAGGTCTGCTTGCGAATCCAATCGTTTGGAACTTTATCTTTATTCGCATTGCTGACTTCCAGATAATATCCAAAAACTTTATTGTATGAAATTTTTAATGAATTGATTCCTGTGCGTTCAACTTCTCGCTTCTGAATTTGCAAGAGGTAATCTTTTCCGGAGAAGGCGATCTTCTGTAGTTCATCAAGCTCTGCATCAATGCCCGACTTAATAATATTTCCCTGGTTGCTGGCGATGGAAACATCTTCGCGAAGTTCGCGCTCAATTTTCTCTAACAGAAACTCACAGGGATGTAATTGATCGCCTAATTTTTTTAACTCTGCTGAAGGATGTGAACTCAGGAACGCTTTGATTGGCTGAACACAAAGCATCGAACGTTTCAAACTCAACATCTCCCTTGGATTAATTCGGTTCACTGCCACTTTTGAAATCAATCGTTCAAGATCAGCAATATGTTTTAGTGATGATGTGATTTTTTCAGCCAGAGCTGAATCTGTAAAGAAGGTATCAACCACTAGCAGACGTTCATCAATGGCTACTTTTTCTTTCAGTGGAAGAATCATCCACTTGCGCAATTGACGCGAACCCATTGGTGTTACTGTATGATCAAGAATATCAAGCAAAGGAACACCACCTTCATTTTGCGAACTAACAATTTCGAGATTTCGAATCGTGAACTTATCTAGCCATACAAACTTGTCTTCGTCAATTCTTGAAATCGAAGTGATGTGTGAAGTGTCTTTGTGTTCGGTGTCATCGAGATAATGTAAAATGCCACCCGCTGCAATGATGGCTTCACCCAATCCTTCAATACCAAAACCTTTGAGTGAAACGGTTTTAAACTGATTGGTTAGTTTTTCATAGGCAAAATCAAAACCATATACCCATTCATCTAATGCAAAGATGTTGTACTCGTCACTGAAAAGTTTTTCAAAATAAGCACGGCTTTGTTTACTGTAAATTATTTCAGAAGGAGAGAAACCTTGTATAAGTTTTGAGACGTAATGTTCACTTCCCTGTGCGGTATAAAACTCACCCGTAGAAACATCGAGAAAGGAAACACCCACTACATTCTTATTTATGTAGACTGAAGCAAGAAAATTATTTTGCTTGCGCTCCAATACATTGTCGTTGTATGCTAAGCCAGGAGTAACTAACTCTGTTACGCCACGCTTAACAATACCTTTTACAAAACGAGGATCTTCAAGTTGATCACAAATGGCCACGCGTTTGCCAGCGCGAACTAGCTTAGGTAAATAGGTATCTAAAGAATGATGAGGAAACCCGGCCAGTTCAATTTCAGAAGAAGAACCCGCTCCACGCTTGGTCAGTGTGATGTCCAGAATCTTGCTTGCTGTAATGGCATCCTGTCCGAAAGTCTCATAAAAATCGCCAACACGGAAAAGTAACAATGCACCCGGATAGCGGGTCTTGATAGCATTGTATTGCTTCATTAACGGGGTTTCAACAGATGTTTTCGTTTCGGCCATGGTGAACAAAGATAGAAAAGTCCGGAGTGAGCAGAGACCTGATAAAGCCTTTTGTCAGCCTTTTTTCGGAAAATTTTAGGTGGCTGTAATAGTTTCGTGTGTAGTGTTACTTATTGGAAAATGGATATCGTTTTGAATAACCAGACACTATCTAACCTACTAAACTGATGCTATGACTGCATTGAAGAATTGTGACCATAAGACTAGTCTAACCTAACGAATGGCACAACACCTCGAAAAGGAATTTACGGACCAGATTGATCAGAACAGAGGGATTATATACAAGGTAATCCGCCTGTATGTTCATCATGAGGATGATGAGAAAGATCTCTTTCAGGAAATTTTATTTCAGGCATGGAGATCGTATCCACGGTTTCTAGGCCAGTCTAAATTTTCTACTTGGTTATATCGTGTTGCGCTCAACACGGTTCTCACATTTAAGAGAAGAATAAAATTAGTAGAGCCGCACGAAGACATGAGTCGGTTTAATGCCGTTTCTACGCACGGAAATAGAAACGAAGAAAGCGAAGCGCTTTTTGTTGCCATTCGGATGCTAAATGAAATTGATCGCATGATCGTTACACTGCATCTTGATGGATATGAAAATGAAGAGATTGCTGACATCATCGGAATAACGAGGAACAACACAGCCGTTAAACTTCATCGCATCAAAGAAACATTAACAAAGAAACTCAACGCAATTTAGAAATGGATTTACAAGAAGCGTGGAAAAATCTGGATCGTGAAAAACTTTCTAAACCCATAAAGGGTGAAGTAGAAATACGAACAGCATCGAAACATCCGGTACAAAAACTCATCGCATCTTTTCGTTATGCTTTAGGATTCATCGTTCTGTTTGAAGTGATCTTTATTTATCTCTTCATTATTATCCCACAACCCATGGTGAAGATTTTTCTGGCTCTTATGATTGTTATTTACGCATTGGGTTTTGCGGTAAACTATAAGACGCTGCGAAAAATTGAAAGTCACTTTGTATTGGATTCAAATTTTAAAGACTCACTGCAAGTGATTTATGAAAGCACAAAAACCTCATTGGCCTTTCAGCGAAGAGCGTGGATTTTCATTTATCCTTTGGCAGGCACAACAGGTTTTCTGCTCGGTCTGTCTATCAGCACAGATGTTGTTGAGATGATGCAGAAGTTGAAAAATGTTATCGGGTTGATCATTACCCTCGCCATTGTGACACCTATGGGATATTACATCGCGGTTTGGTTGGAGAATTTAAGTTATGGAAAGTATCTGATTCAATTAGAGACCTTGTTGGCAGAACTGAACCAAGCCGAATAGATTGATAAATCAAAACGCCTTTCCATTACGTTGACAGCAATGAATGTTTATTTTTGCCCATGCAAAAACTAAAGCTACAGGAGCTTGGACGAATATCCGTGGATGAATTTAAAGAAGCTGGGAAAATTCCAGTGTGCATTGTGCTCGACAATGTACGCAGCTTGCATAACGTAGGCTCGGCTTTCCGAACGGCCGATGCTTTTCGGATTGAAAAAATTTACCTTACAGGAATTACTGGTCAACCACCACACCGCGAAATTCAAAAGACGGCTTTGGGCGCAACAGAATCAGTAGAGTGGCAATATGTTGAACACACGAAGGAGGCATTGCTTGAATTAAAAGTAAAGGGATACACCATTGTCATTATAGAGCAAACCAATAAGAGCAAACCTCTTCATGAATTTATACCAAAGGAAAACGAAAAGTATTGTTTGGTTTTTGGAAATGAAGTAGATGGTGTAAGTGAAGAAGCGTTGGTAGAAGCTGATGTAGCAATTGAAATTCCTCAGCTTGGCACGAAGCATTCGTTGAATGTATCGGTGTGCGTTGGTATTGTGGTGTGGGAGGTTTTTAGGAAGATGAGGTTTTAGTCAACATTAAAATCTCATTTGTCATTAATACGATCTTTAGGATGAATTAATTTCAACCAATTAGTTCTCTAACACTCTCAACACCACTCTACGATTTAATCTATGCGCTTCAGGTGTATTATCGCGCGACAATGGAGCAGAACCTCCGAAGGCTTTTGTTTTAACACGTTGTTTGTGCACACCTTTTGAAATCAAATAGTCACGCACAGCATCAACACGATTTTGAGATAGTTTCATGTTTGCTTTTGGATCGCCACCATAGTCCGTATGACCTTCGAGCTGGATAACCATGCCAGGATATTCCTTCATCATATTCACTACAACATCCAGTTCAGGGAACGACTCTGGATTGATCCTTGATTTGTTCACTTCAAAAATCAAATTATCAAGGCGCATTACATTGCCCACTTCATGTTTGTTACCCGTGCCCAAAGTAGCAGCAGTAAGTTCAATATCTTTTACGACACGCTTGCTTGCATTTGCTTCAGCCGGATCAATCATGTATTTCGCAGTGCTGTAGCCTGGAGCTTCAACAATGATGGAATACTTTTCATTGTCAAACATAGGAAATGAATACGTGCTATTATTCAATGAACCGATGCGATTACCATAGGGCAAACTTTCATAGGTAATCCGCGCACTAACTAATTCTTTTGTGGCAGCGTTTAGCACCTTTCCTTCCGCGTAAATTAAACTGTCTGCTGGCTGAGCAACAGCGAACGAAACAACGAAACAAAAAATTAAGAGTAGCTTAAAAAATGAGTTGGCCATAGGGGTTTTGTATTACATTTTCAAAATTTTGAATTCGACCCTGCGATTCTTTCTCCTGCCTTCTTTGTTTTCGTTTGCGTCTACAGGTTTTGTTTCTCCGAAGTAGACAACCGTCATACGTTCAGCAGCAATGCCTTTACCTGAGAAATATTTCATTACTGATTTTGCTCTGCGTTCGGAGAGACCTAAGTTATAATCTTCCGGACCAGTAGCATCTGTATGACCGGCAATTTCAATTTGCATCGTAACTTTTTCATTCATCAATTTTACTACGCGATCTAACTCAGGGAATGATTCAGGTTTCAAAACCGCCTTATCAAAATCAAAGAATACATTGTTCAATACAATTGTTACGTTCTCCTGAACCGTAGCAACTTCGATGGGTTGAAGTTGGAAGTCTTCATGTTCGATAATTTGATCTGCTTTTACATTTCTCAAATCCAAGTTCTGACTTTCAGACATCTTACCATTGGCCTCTGCGCGAATGCCATACATAGAACCTCCTGGCAAGCGTATTTCGTATTCACCTGTTTCAGGATTGGATTGAGAGATGCCCATTTCTTTTCCATCTGGCAAGCGCTCGTAAATAATTTTAGCACCCACTGGTTTGCCTGTAGTCTTGTCAATAATTTTTCCGCGCACGGTAACCCAAGGTTCAGGACTGCGCACGATTGGCAATTTTACACGGAAAATGTCGGTGTTCGTTTCACTTACGCCTTTTGAATAATAAGCATATTCACTTGAAGCGGGAATGTTAAAAAACAAATCTTCCAATGGTGAGTTGATTTCAGGTCCAAGATTTTCTGGTTCTGACCAACTTGTCCAGGTATCATCTAATCTTCTTGATACATAAATATCGCTTCCGCCATAACCACTAAAACCCTTTGATGAATAGTATAACGTCTTATCATCTGATGCTAAAAAAGGAGCGGACTCCTCTCCTGCAGAGTTCACTACATTTCCCAGATTCACAGGTTCAGTCCAGGTGCTGTCATCTTTCATGAAGCTGACATAGAGATCACGATCTCCTTCAGAGTCTTCACGCTCAACCGAAAGGATTAATGTTTTGCGATTATTGGTTAAGAAGTAATTCGCTTTCTCATTGAAGTTATAATCGTTGGCAATATTGAGCGCTACAGGTTTTGTCCACTCGCCACCTACATTCGAGCTAATGGAAACACCAGCCGTCATTTTACCTTTGTCTAAATATTTATTTCCCAATACCATGATGGCTGATTTTCCATCGGGCGTTACAGCTTGAATTGTATTCACGAAGTTCGGGCCTGCATTATTGAATTTTGGTCCCATGTTTTGCGCCAGTTTCCAATGACCTGATGAATCCAATTCAGAATACCAGATGTCTTCTTTATCATTTATGCCACCAATATTTTCCGGGTGATTTTTTCTGCTGAAGTACAACACTTTTCCATCGGGTGATAACAAAGGATTCAACTCGCTGTAATCACTGTTTACATTTTTATCAAGGGCCTCAATCAAAATTCCGGAAGCAAGCAATTGAAGTTTTGGAATGTCTGCAATGATGGGATAATTGGAATCTGAAATCGCTACGGCATCAATACCAAAATAGTCAGGTACGGCACCGCCATCA
>JBDTTT010000189.1:0-8797 GCA_039930485.1 Chryseolinea sp. | reverse complement strand
ACGGCAGAAGTCGGATGGAGGAGTTGAAGCATAACCGATCCCAGTTGCGGGAAATTCGTGGCCTTCATATCGACTGTAAACTCCGATTTTAAGTGAAGTACATTTCCCGCCACAATTGTTTTTGGGCCATGCTCCTCGTATTCCCGAAGCCTGATTTTCTTGAAGCAACTGATAATGTATCGTTCCACAAGTGCCTGTTCCTCAATCTCTTTCTGTGTCCATGCTACAGTTTTTAAATTAACATCTTTTTCAAAGGTCTTTGTTCCGGCCAATGCCACCGTTTTGAAAATTGTATTGCCTTCAATGGCCACTAATACCTCCGGTGTTGCACCCATCCAAGTTCCTGCTTCCGGACTGCTCACAAAGGAAACCAGTGCAGTCGGATAGGTATTGCATAGCTCTTCAAATACATTTACCACATCAACATCATCTGAAAGTCGAACGGATAGTGTTCGTGATAAGACGATTTTCTCCATCGGGCCTTTCTCAAGTTCAGCGATGCCTTTGCTCACTATATTTACATAGAATTTTTCTTCACCTTGTTCTTCAACAAGAACTTGCTTATGGAATTTCGTTTTGAGCTTTGTGCCGGAAGAGGTTTTAACAATGCTCTTCAGCCATTCGGCTGATGTAATTTCAAGCGGAGTCTCTTCTGGAGTCTGAAATCCGTTTCCTGTAAAGGAGAAAGCGAAGTCCGCTTCCAGATAAAGACTTTCCTTTTCCGGATTGAAAGGAGAGAAGATGAAGCCTGTCTTCAACTCTTCAATGGTGTCATTCTTTTTTAAAAGTTGAGTTTGCCTGGATACAACAAGATGCCGGACTGGATTATTCGGCAGCTTCCAAAGGGCAACTGAAAAATGTTGCTCGACTGCATGACTAATAGTGCGCGATAGACAATCAATCTCTGTTAATGACGATGACTTTTCTGAAACCAGTGTATCCATAGTATCCTGCAGCTCTTTCTCTTAACTCTTTTTTTCTAACACGGCCATTGTAATGCGCGATATGCAAACCAATTCGTCTTGCTCAGTAGTGATTCGAATTTCCCAAACCTGTGTCTTCTTACCAATGTGGATGGGTTTGGTAATTCCTTTCACAAAACCTTCACGAACACCTTTCAAATGATTCGCATTAATCTCTAAACCAACGCAAAAGAATTTTGTTTGATCAACACACAAAGTAGCAGCGACACTTCCCATTGTTTCTGCGAGCGATACCGAGGCACCTCCATGAAGCAATCCCATCGGTTGATGTGTTCGCTTATCAACTGGCATGCGGGCTTCCAGATAGTCTTCACCAATGTTGATGAACTCAATACCAAGCTGTTCTGCCAGGGTATTCCTTGACCATTTGTTAAGGAATTCTACCGAGATGCCTTCTTTGAAAATCCCCATTTAAAGCGATGGTGTTAAGGTGATGTTGAGTATTGGTTAATGTTTGATGTCTCCATAAAACATATCCCTCAATTACCCTTCTGATAACGGATAACTGATAGCGATTAACTATACTTGCGCCCAAAATAACCGAAAATTGAGCAGTAAAAAAATATACATTGTCAGGCACGGGCAGACGGATTTTAATCTGAATAACATTGTTCAGGGCAGTGGGGTAAACAGCAGTCTGAACGATCGCGGTCGCGCGCAAGGACATGCTTTCTTTGAGGCCTATAAGCACGTGCCGTTTCAAAAGATATATACATCTGCTTTGAAGAGAACCCGTGAATCCGTTCAGGGTTTTATTGATCTTGGTATTGAGAGTGAGGCCTTAAGCGGATTGAATGAGATCAGTTGGGGAACGAAGGAAGGAGAGAAGATTACGCCCGATGAAGATGAATACTATCATCACATGTTGAAGGAATGGCAGTTGGGCAATACTACTTTACGAATAGAAAAAGGGGAGAGCCCTGAGGATGTTGTGGCGAGAATGAAACCGGCCCTTGATCATATCATGAGTCGTGACGAGGAGGAAGTGGTTTTAGTATGCATGCACGGGCGAGCCATCCGGATTTTGCTTTGCATGTTGCTGAACTATCCTTTGAAATCAATGGATATGTTTGAGCACGAAAATCTTGGGCTCTATTTGGTAAACTATACGGGCTCGATGTTTAGCGTTGAACTTCACAACAACAATGATCACTTGCGCTCACTTAATTGAGCAAGTGCTGATTTTGCCTTGCTATCAATGCTGTTTTTGTACTCGTGCTTTTTATAGGTAAGGGCCTGATCAAAGTACAACTTGGCTGTTTTTTTATCACCCTCCTCCATTGCAATGTATCCTAATTGTAAGCACGAGTTTGGTGCAAAATACCAGGGCTGATCACCCGTGATTTGAATGCTTTGCTCATAATACAATTTCGCATCCTGAAGTTTGTTTTGCTTATGGTAAAGACGAGCCATCCGATACGGGAATTCCGCCTGATCGCGTTTTGTTGCTCTCTCTTGTGGTGATATATTTTCCAAAACCTCATAGGCATCTTCGTAATATCCGCCATCGGTAAAGTATCGTGCTTTTGTAAGCTTCACATGAGGTAATTCATTTTCGGCTAAACTTCGGGCAGCATATTTATCGGCTTCGGTTGCTTCTTTTCCTATCGTCTTTGCTTCATCAAAATTGTGCATGGCATCATTCGAATTTCCATTGAGCCAATAGCATAATGCAATTTTGTAATGTGCGTCTTTTACATAGTTCTCACCTGCATAATGGTTGATGAACCAGCGATACATGGCAATGGAATTGATGTAATCTGCTTTCTGTAAATAGACTTCCCCTTTCAAATATTGAGCATAGTAAAGTGGTAATCCGGTTTTATGATCTTCCAAGGTGATGATCATTTTCAAGGCCTTTTCGCTCTCTGAATTTTTGATGGAGATTGATGCCCCCAGAAACAGAGCCAGACGACTGTCGGGATTACGTGTCAATACACTTTGCATTTCCTTCGAAGCATCTTCGGTTTGCTGAAGCACGAAGCCTTGAACCAGTACATAAAGCAGATCCGCTTCAAGCGATAAGGGGCTTTCTGATTTTCGAATAGTATTCAATTCAAGCAAGCCCTGGTCAATTGATCCTTTGATGCCCATCAGGCTCAACACCCAATCGTACTTTTCAGGAATCGAACCGATGATAATTTCTAAAATTCCTGAGGATTTTTGAATGGCCTTGAATGCGGGGAACCGCTTCTTGATTTCCTGAACAGCCGAGTATGACTGTTTTAAATTCAATGCCGCATCAAACTCATGGCCGAATTTTAAATAGACGAAAGCCCATTGAAGTCGCATCTCTGCCTGGATAAAAATATCTTCTGCATTGTTCGCTCTGATCTTTCGCTCAAGACGTTTTTCAAACCGATCCTCATACTCGTTAAACTTCTCCTTGTCTTCTGTAATCAGCAGTTCCAGGGCCTCGGCAAGGGACATAACATAGAGCTCTTGAACGCTTTTGGGTTGAGGTATAAGTTGCTGAGCTTCTTGTAATTGAAGGTTCAGAACTAAATCATAGGCTTGCTGTGTGGAGGCATCAAATTTCCAATCCTGAGCGTTAGAATAAAGGGTCGGACATAAAAAAAGGCATGTGATAAAGCATGCCTTTTTTAATGTATGTACTATAAGTTTATTCAACTTTCTTTCTTCTGCTGATGGGTGTAGGTGCTGCAACTTTTGCTGTTTTAGGTTTATCGCCTTCATCGAGACTATCCATGTCTACATCTGCTAAGATACGGCCAGAATGTTCATCGATCACAATTTTCTTTTTCTCACGAATCTCAGCAATCTTCTGTGGAGGGATTACAATGTTACATCCTTCAGCAGCACCGCGAACGACACGCACTACTGCAAGACCATTGGTTAAACTTCCGCGAAGACGCTCGTAATATTTCAAAAGTTTGTCTTCGATTTTCTTGGTTGCCTTTTCACGTTCGGCCAACAATTTCTTTTCTTCTTCCTGGCTCTCTACAAGAATGCCATTCAATTCATTCTTCTTTATCTGAAGATGTTCGCCACGCTCCTTAATGAAAGCGTTGGTCTTCTCAATTTCGTCCTTCTTTTGTTGGGTAGTGTCTTTGCCTTCTTTGATCTTCTTTTCGCAAAGTTGTATTTCGAGTTCCTGAAGTTCTACTTCTTTGGTGATGGCATCGAACTCGCGGTTGTTTCTAACGTTCTTCTGTTGTTCGTTGTATTTCTTGATGAGCTTTTCGGCTTCCTTAATGCCTTCCTTATTCTTCTTTATGCCTTCTTCAATTTCCTTGAATTCTACTTCTAGTCGGCTTTGGCGAGTCTTATATCCCTCCATCTCATCTTCCAAGTCTTGCACCTCATCTGGCAGGTCCCCCCTTAGTTTTTTGAGTTCGTCTATTTTGGTATCAATGAACTGGAGTTTAACAAGCGCTTCAAGCTTCTGTGCAACTGATTGATTTTCCATTCTTTATAAGTAGCTTATTGGATTGGTGATGGTTTTTGAAAAATTGATCGCAAAACTAGGAAATTTTTCCATTAAAACACCTACTATTAAATCTTTGGTGAAAACCTCGCTTTCGTAATGCCCAATGTCGGCAATGATGATCTTTCCATCGGCATCAAAAAACTCGTGGTATTTAAAATCGGATGTAATGAAGATGTCGGCTCCGGCCTGAATGGCCTTGGGAAGAAGGAAGCTGCCAGCGCCCCCTGCTACTGCCACTTTCTTTATATTCCTATTCAATAAGTCGGTGTGTCGGATTACACTCAAGTTCATGCTGCTTTTTAAACCTTTTAAAAACGCAGAAGGTTCCATTGCCTCTTCCAATTCTCCAATCATTCCTGAACCGATCTCCTGATTTTCATTACTTAAGTTGGTGAGGTAGTAGGCGACTTCTTCATAAGGATGAGACGACTTCATTGCTGCTACAATTTCCCCCGAAAGATGAATGGGAAATATGACTTCAATCCTTACTTCATTAACAAATTCTTGCTTATCAATTGTTCCTATATTTGGATGAGCTGAACCAGTTGGTAGATAGCTACCTATACCTTCAACCTTGAAGCTGCAATTCTTGTATTCTCCGATCTGACCAGCACCCACTTCGTGCATGGCAGCCAGTACTTTCTCGGCATCTGTCTTCGGTATAAATGTCACCAGCTTTTGAAGCGTATCTGTCTTGGGCGCAAGGATGTAGAGGTTCTTTAAACCAATCTTTTGGGCAATCTTTAAGTTTACTCCAGTATGAATATTATCTAGATTGGTGTGAATTGCATAGATGGCAATATCATGTTTAATAGCCAGTATGATGGTTCGCTCTACATAATTACTTCCCGTAAGCTTCTTAAGTCCTTTAAAGATGATGGGATGATGCGCCACGATCAGATTACATCCAGTTTTAATTGCCTCGGTTACCACTTCTTCCGTACAATCCAAACTCACCAAAATACCCTTTACCTCTGATGCAGCATTTCCGGTAAGAAGTCCGGAGTTGTCGTATGATTCTTGATACGATCGAGGAGCCCATGACTCCAAAAAAGTGGTTACATCTTTTATCTTTATACTTGCCATTCTTTTGAATCGTTGAGGTTTGAAAGTTAAATGTATTTTACGTGCTGATGGTCATCTTACGAATTTTGTTGTTCCCTTTTGCGGTGTTGTACAATCTGATAACCCGATTTCGAAACCGATTATATGATCAGGGTTTCAGGCCATCGGTAGCATTTGACTTACCCGTAATTTCCGTAGGCAATCTAACCGTAGGCGGCACAGGTAAAACTCCTATGATTGAGCACTTGATCAGGCTCTTAAGTAATGATCATAAAGTAGCCACCCTTAGTCGTGGTTACGGAAGAACCACGAAAGGAATTCGTCTTGCCTCCAAGATGGATAATGCATTTACACTAGGAGACGAGCCCTACCAATTTCATAGAAAGTATGGTGATAAGGTAATCGTATCAGTGGGCGAAGAGCGAGCGTTGGCTATTGCCAATATTATTCAGGAAGCTGAGGATACTCAGGTTGTTTTATTAGACGATGCATTTCAACATAGAAGGGTAAGGCCGAGCTTTAGTGTTTTGTTGTCTGATTACAGTCGCCCTTTTTACACAGACTTTTTATTGCCCACTGGAAGGTTGCGCGAATCCAGAAGTCAGGCCACGCGTGCGGATGTTGTGGTTGTTACAAAATGCCCCTCTGAAATAACGGATGATAAGATGATGAGGATCGAAAAGGCGATCCGAAAGTATGCGGATAAGCCAGTGTTCTTTGCGACCATCCATTATGGAATAGCCCTTCCCATTGGTCATGCTAAAGGTGATATTGGTCGCGATGTAATCCTGGTATCAGGCATTGCCAATGCTGATCCATTATTGACTTACATAAAGCAAGGATTTGAATTGAAGGAACATGTTCATTTCGGGGATCATCATGCGTATACCACAGAGGATCTTGAAAAGATCGAATTGATCTATCAACGCTATCCAGGTGCTTGTATTCTGACCACTGAAAAAGATATGGTGAAGCTGGATGCTCCTGAATTTAAATCGATCATTGACAAGCTTCCTTTTTTTTATTTGCCGATTGAGGTCGAGTTTATAAAGAATGGAAGGGATTTTGATGAGCTTGTCCTAAATTCTGTAAGGCGTGCTCACTAGAAAAACTTACCTCCATCATCGTTCGATCCACAATCTCCGCTTATTTTTGCCCGTGCATTTTTTAAGAATCTCCATTTTTTTGGTATTGGGTCTATTCCTTTCAGTCATTTCGAAAGGACAAGACACAGATGAAGGCCCCCGGAGAGGTTCAAAAATTATTGATGATACTACCAAGTCGATATATGGTCCGCGAACATCGAAGTATTATTTCGAACTGGATGACTTCTATAACAGATTAACGCTATATCCTATTGATACCATTATCAAAAATGTACACCGGATAAACAGTTACGTTCAATTCAACAATAGTCTTTATCAGGATCTGGGTAATACGGGAACGGCCATTCATCCTCTATTTTATAAGACGCCTGATTTGATTGGTGCAAGCTCGGGCTTCACCTCGTACGATCTGTATTGGGATTCAGAAAACATTAAGTATTTCGATACCAAGTCTCCCTATACGAATCTGCGAATCATTATTGGTGGAAGAGGTAAATCAATAACGCGTATTGCCTTTAATCGAAACATTAATCCGCGATGGAATCTGGGCTTTGATTATCGCGTACTGTTAATCGATAAGCAAATACAGCGCAAGGGTAAAGGTGATCGAAACGTGAGAGGGACGTATCTTGATTTTCATACAGCCTATCAATCTAAAGACAGCACCTATCGGTTGTTTATGAATTACAGAAGCAACAAGCATGAAGTGGATGAGTATGGAGGTGTTCAGCTGGAGGGTACTTACGAATACAAAGATTTCTTTTCAAAAGATGCATTGCCTTGGTTAACTGAAGCATCGAGTATAGAAAGACGCAATAATTTTCACCTTCATCATCGGTATAAAATTGTAAAGGCGTTGCAGATTTATCATACCCTTGATAGTTATCAGCAAGGCAACGCCTTTAAGGATGATTTGTCGAAATCTCCTGAAGACTATTATGATAATGTGGAGGTCGATAGTGTATTGACGTATGACTATGCGAAATTTAAATCATTTCGTAATGAAGTGGGTATCAAAGGAACCTTACTCAAACTTTTCTACAATGGTTACTATGCCATCCGGAATTATGATATGGATTACAAGTACATCTCAGAAGATACATTGTTTACAAAAACCAAGGGTGTTGAAAATTATCTTGGAGGAAGAATCTCCATGAAATTGGATTCTGTATTTGAACTGACAGGTTGGGGAGAAATTATGCAGACCGGAAACTATCGTATTGACGCGCAATTGAAAAGTAAATGGCTGGAAGCTTCGTTGAAGCAAATGCAATATGCACCTTCATTTTTGCAGCAAGCGTATCGTGGTAGTCACGATGTGTGGGATCATGACTTTAGAAATGTAAACATTACCCTACTGAATGGGTACTTGCATTACACCACAAAGAAACTGGATATCTCTCCGGGTTTAACCTTCAGCACACTGACAAACTATGTATTCTTCAAAAGAGGGTATTATGGACAAAACCAACATGTATTGCCTATTCAATCTTCCGGAACGCAGGTGATGGCTGCGCCTGAATTCAAATTTTCGATTACATTCTTGAAGCATGTAACGCTAAGCAGCCAAACGATTTATACCGCTTTATTGAAAAACGATGATGATGCGATACAAGTGCCGGAGCTTTTTGTAAACGGACAGTTGGCTTATCAAAACGTGTGGTTTAAAAGCAACCTCGACATGCAAGCAGGTGTTGATGTACATTGGCAATCATCCTACACACCGAATGGATACGACATCACAACACAGCAGTTCTACGTTCAGCAAAGCTACTTTGTACCGGCCTTTCCGTTAGTGGATGTCTTTTTTAATGGAAGAATTAAGAAGGCAAGAATCTTTGTGAAGTATAACAACATTATTCAACTCTTTACTAAGGAAGGATACATGCCAACACCAAACTACCCAGGTGTGCGCAATACATTAGATTTTGGTGTGGACTGGTCTTTCTACGACTAGAATTTTTGATTGAAAATGAAAGGGTCTGATAAATTTACATTAGGGCTTGAATTGCCAACCGACCCTCGATGGGCAGACATGGCAGGCAAAAACATTCGCGATATTTTAGTGGATCATGCCTATTGCGAGCAAAAGGCTGCGTCATCCTGCATCTCCCTTATCATTCTCCATCACGACCGAATGGAACTTGTTGAAATGCTTACACCAGTCGTTGCTGAAGAGTGGGCACACTTTG
>JBDTTT010000188.1:0-8858 GCA_039930485.1 Chryseolinea sp. | reverse complement strand
ATGCGTACCCTTATCATTGTTGTTTTATTTTTAGGCGTAATCTACCCAGGTGTTTCGCAGGATGATAAGTCGATCAGTTCTCTCAAACAGGAAGCAGACCGGTTTTACGAAGAAGAGCAGTACAATCTTGCCATACAATATTATCGCGAGCTGACTGACCAGAATGTAAAAGATGCTGAGGTTAATTATCGCCTGGCGGATTGTTACCTGAAAACATTCAACTACCTGGAAGCTGAAGCGTATTTCCTGAAAGTATATTTTCTTGATCCAAAGCAATACCCACTATCGCTCTACTACTATGCCTTGATGTTGAAGTACAATGCAAATTTTGATGAGTCAATCCTTTACTTCAACGACTTTATTTTACGGTATCAGAATTCATCTGAAATGAAGGAATATGTTGAGCAGGCAATGATCGATAAGGCCGGCAGTGAAACTGCTAAGGAAGAGCTGGATGCGTCTGGAAATTTTTATACGCTTCTTCAGCTGAATTTAAACACTTCCTATAATGACTACGCTCCAGCCGTTCGCGACAGCACATCCATTGTAATTACCAGCGGACGGATTGCTTCCAACCGGCAATCCATCGATGAACGTTTCGGTGAAGCCTTCACTGATAATTTTTATTTCGAAAAACAGGGAAATGCGTGGCAGGATAAAACGAAACAGTTCTTCAGTGTTACCAATACAAAATACAATGATGGTAGCGGGTGTTTCAATAGTAGGGGAGATAAGTATTACTTCACGGTTTGTGGAATGGATGGACCTCAATGCCGAATCTTTGTCACCGCATTTAAAAACAACAAATGGACCGAACCATTAGCGTTGAATTCAAGTATCAATTTCAAATCTTTTGAAGCGAAACATCCGGCTATTTCACATGGTGGCGACACCTTGGTTTTCTCTACGAACCGTGGGGGAGGCCAGGGAAAATTTGATCTTTGGATGAGCATCGATGCAGGCGAAGATGATTGGGGACCCGCCATGAACCTTGGAAAGGATATCAACACAAAGCTGAACGAGCTCTCACCATCCTTTACTGCTTTTTCGAATATACTTTTCTTTTCCTCCGATGGGCACGAAGGTTATGGTGGACTTGATCTGTATATGGCAAAACGACTGTCTACGGACGAAACCTTGCTTTTCAATCTTGACAATCCTTTCAACTCAAGTCGTGATGATTGCTTCATAAGTTTCAGTGAACGACAGTTGTATTGGAGCACGAACCGATCAGGAGGTCATGGTAATTTTGATGTTGTGTCAGTTAAGATTCCTTCGGTATTGTCTTTCATTTCCAGACTCAGTTTAAAGAAAAGGAATGCAAGTCGCGACATTAACCTTAAATCCAAGGCTGATGAAACGCAGCGCTTGAACTTACAGGCTTCGAGACTCGAAGAAAAGATCGACTATGATAAACTCACCTACGAGAAGAAGCAGATTGTTGAACAGATGATTCAGAACAGAATCCATAACAACCCAAATAAACCTGACCTGTTTAACATTAGTGTTTCGGAGTTTGAGGTCCTTAAACGCGTTGCTGAAGAACGATATGAAAACATAAACCTGAAAAAGAATGGCTACCTGACAAGGATCAAGCCGGGAAGTTCGCAACACGATCTTTCTGTTACAGGGGTGCTGATCGATTCAGTGTCTGGAGCTGCCGTTGCTGATCGCAAGATCATGCTTACCGACAAACTTGGCGAAGTATTGAAGATTACCAAAAGCAATGAGAACGGTAAATTCCGGTTTACGGATGCACCGGCTTCAGAGGAATTATTCATGAGGCTTGAACCGATCTCACTGCCAAACGAAGGAAAAGTTTTGATCAAGGATCTCTCCGTCACAGGATCCACGGAGCAGCAGCTCCTTCATTTTGAAAATATCTATTTCGACTTTGACCATTATCACATACGTCCTGAGGCAACGAAAGTGTTGGATGAACTCGCGCAACATCTCATTCAGCATCCAGGGGTGCAGGTAGAGATCTTTGCCTTTGCAGATGACAGGGGAACGAGTCAATACAATTTGCAGCTCACGCAAAAGCGCGGACAATCGGTTGTGGACTATCTAATGAAAAAAGGTGTCGATCAAACCGGTTTGGCGATCATAGCAAAGGGCAAACAAGTTCAGCAGCAGGTTAATGTTGAGTTGCAGCGTCAGTATAACAGGCGCATTGAGTTTTATCTGAATGGCGATGCAGCCAAATTCAATGAGATTGCAAGAACCTATATCCTGAAAAAGAAAATGGATTGGTCAACCTTGTCACAGATGACGGGTGTTTCAAAAGAAGAACTTAAAGCATTGAATGGATCGACTGAAGAATCATTAAATGCTTTTCAGCCCGTTCGATTGCCAGCACAGGCGAGGAAGGTGTCGGGCGATGTATTCTTTGTTGTTCCCTAATCTGCACCCACTACAATGAACCCGCCCCAGCGCATGGGGTTGTTGGATATCTTCTGCATGTCAAGCTGTGCAAGTTTCAGTGATTCCCGTTCGGACTTACCCTGAAAAAGGTATTGATAGAATTTTACCATAAGTTCCTGTGTGGCATTGTCGTCAACCTTCCAAAGACTGATCATGATATTGCGTGCTCCGGCCTGTAGGAAGGATCGTTGTAAACCATAAACACCTTCACCGTTTTCAATTTTACCAAGTCCGGTTTCACACGCGGATAAAACAACAAGCTGAGTTTGCGAAAGATCAAGGTTCATTACTTCGTAGGCAGTAAGAATCCCGTCATCATATACTTCCTGATTTTCTTGATTCAGTGTCCGGTCGGCACCGGAAAAAACCAAGCCTGAATGAAAGAGGAAATCTTTTTTTGCACCAGCGCTTAATGTTATCCGGTCCGTTGAAAAAAATCCGTGCGTAGCAATATGTAAAATATCGGGAGAGTGTACGTTCTTTAGATTTTTCTCGCTTGCCAGTCGTTTCAGGTAAATGCTGGTGGTCCATGCTTTACCTTTTAATATCTCATTGATCTTTACGATCTCTGTGTTTGTACCGGGCAGCGCAGCAAATCCTTCGGTACCGCCATCACGACTCTTCGCCTGCTCCGTGCCATTCACATTAAATACCGGATCACCAAAGAGGACTGCTTTCTTTGAACTAAATGATGTTTTCTTTTTTTCAAGAAACTGAGCAGGATTTAACAAATAGTGTATATCATACTGCTGGATAAGAAACTGATCTTTTACGGGATTCCGAAGCGTATTCAGGTTAAGCTGATGATAGACGCCATCGGCAGCAAAGTATATTTTCGTTTTTCCATGAATTCTTCCCTCGAATGGTTTCCAGAAATGTTGATATGAATTCTCATCAGCAACATCATAGATCAACGAATTTCGGTAGTAGTTCAAAAAAAGCGTTTCCATTTTCCTTCCTTCGCGGATCAGTACGAGTTGTGGGCCTGCGACAGTTTCACGTGTAGTGATAAGCGTTGCGTAGTAGATACTGTCTGTAAATCCAAAGCTCACCCGGCTTGCGTTGTCTTCACGATATGTTTTCAAGTCATATTTCCTGAACCGGACGACATCAATCAACGCTTCATCGGGTTGCATCTTGCTCTGAATATCTTGCCATTGTACGCTTTGCTCTGTCATTTTCTCTGCCAGGCTTTCACTTGTCTTCTGGCTTAAGCTTTTCTCCAGACGCTCGATTTCTTTTTCAAGTTCTGTAGTGGTTGCATTTGCCGAGGCAAGCGCCTTCAGGGAAAGTTGATAGAGGTATCCCAGTTGTTCCCGCTTAGCTTTCAGAACTTCATATTGCTGGATAAGGAGTGAGTCTCCATTCTCCCGGATGAGATCGCGCTGATGTTGCTGTGAGAAGAACAGCAGCGATTTTATCATAATCTGATTATTGAAAACCTGTGTGATCAGTTCCGGTCGCGATGTTATCGATTCGAACGCAATGGTATTAAAGCGTTCAAAGTCTTCTTTGAGTTTTTGATAGAACTGAACCTGCTCACTTTCGCTCAGGCCCGGAAAAGTATACTTGATTTGTCTGATCGCCAGTGCAATGGATTTCTGAAAGAGGGGAATAGAAAGTTCAGGTCTGTGCAAAGCCCAATACACCACGGCCATGTTACTGGCGAGATCGGTCAACAACACGGAGTTGTCACCATAGATCGATTTTTTTATGGCATAGGCCTTTTCGTAGTATGTGATTGCTTTGTCAGGTTCTCCACGGGCTGTCAATAAAACAGCAAGATTGTTCATGACGGTAGCCGCGAGGTCATCGTTCTCAAGCTTATATTTCTGAATGAGCTTATACGCCTGGTCAAGATGAAGAGCGGCTTCCTTGTACTGATTGTTTTTGCGATAGGCTGTGGCCAGGTTGTTCAGGACCGTGATGTAAAATGGATTTGATTCCGGTACGAGGTTCGGAAGGTTTTTCAATATTTCTGCATAGTGCGAAATGGCTTGTGACAGGTTTTCCTGTTTCAGCTGGATGCCGGCTATGTTGCTTTGAAGCGTGGTAGAAGCAAAGGAGTTTTTTCCATGAAGCTGATTGCAAAGTTCCAATGATTCTTCGTAGTAGATCAAGGCCTTATCATAGATGCCAAGTCTTTCGTAAACGGAAGCGAGGTTGTTTAGCAGTTCGGCAAGCCTTACCTGATCAACGGGTTGCTGACTCTTAAGTAAGCGGAATCCCTGCAACAGATTTTTCTCTGCTTTGTTGAATGAACCTGTTTCGAAATAAAGAAGACCGGTTTCCTGAAGGGATTGAATGTAAAGCGAAACGAGCTTCTCAGCTGTCTGATCGTGGAGATCCCGAACGATAGGCTCAAGAATAATGCGTGCATCTTCATACTTTCGCAGCTTGCGATTTATTCTCCCGCGTGCAAGACTCATCTCATATTCATCGACCGGATTTGTCTTTCCCTCGACATTGAGTTTCAGTTTCTGTTCGTTTAGTGTTTGCAGTGCTTTTTCAATCTGATCGTTGCTTTCGTACAGGTTAACAAGATTCTTAGCTGCTAACCAATAAATATCAGGCTCGGTTTGATTGCCTGGCGCAGAAAGTACTTTTTTGTAAAGTTGTTCAGCCTGTTGAAAATGTTGTTGTTCCACATGAACTCCGGCAAGGTTATTCATCGAACGGAACAATGCGGCATTGGGAGCGGAGTTGATCTCTGTTTTTATAGAGAGGCCTTTGGTTAGAATTTTTTCCGCATTAGCAAAGTCGTGTGTGTGGGCGTATGCAAGTCCAAGGTCATTGATGATCGTAAGATAATTCTCATCGTAAATTCCCAGATCATTCAACGCTGAGTTTTCCGCGCGTGTTAAAAGGGGAATTGTCTTTTGCCAGTCTTTGCCCCAGAACAGCTGTGCGCTGTCGTAGTATATTTTCCAAAAGGGTGTGCCTGAAGGCTGAGCACTTGTGGTATAGGACAGGGCTGCAAAAAGAATAACAGAAATAATGCGTCTCACGATACCCCTCAATTCCAGGTTTATTTTCCTAGAAAGTTACGAAATAGACGTAAAAACTCAATGATACGATGGATACGATTCGTTATTCTCTCTGAAGGAAATAGTACTCGGTGATACTTAGAACACTGCAAATAATCCAGTCACCGAATCGATAGGGGCCATGAAATCGAAAAGCTGAAGGCAATGTTCGTATTGAATCCCCAATGAGGAATTCACAGATTAAACTTAGCGATAGAAGATCGCAGACTCTAACTTCATCTCGCTCGTAAGCAAATAAGAGGATTCAAAAGGAGGCAGTTAGCTTTATAAATGTATTTAACATAATATAAATTATATAACTCTTCCTTGGTTTAAATTGGCGATCTCCTGTGTAGTGGCCGATTTCACAATTCAGCCCCCAGTTGAATCAATAAGTATTTTCAACCTTCAATGTAGCAGAGGCATCGTGCCATGCCGAAGCCTGATGTCGGCATGCCAGTTCTTTTTGTACTTTAGACGCGTGAACACTGAAACTGAAAACATAATTGAATTTGCAAAGGCAGTAAGACAGTCCTCAATCAAACGTCTTATGTCTGCGCCTCCTGGCTATGAAAACTGGTCAATATCACAGAATGCGTTGACAGTGGCAGAAATTGCACACCATTTGATTGAGGCTGATATATGGCTCTTAGAAAAACTTTTGAATCCTTCTATCAAATCGTTCAAAGCATCGAAAGGAAAAATTCGGATCGATACGCGAGATTCTTATATTTCGTTGATCGCCAAACTTGAACAATGTCTTGGCGACAAAATTTCCGTTTTGAAAACCATGACTCCAGACCAATTAGAGGAAAAAATTCCAGATGATCGTTTTGGGGGCGATGTGACCCGATGGTGGGTAATTGTCAGAGGAAACGTAGATCATGAAATCCATCACCGCGGACAATTGGCTGCATATTTAAGAGTGTTGCAGGATTCCAAATCAATTAAATAGAAATGTGGGAGTAACGCAATACAAAACGGTGCAGATCACACTTGCATCAACACCCATTGTAAATGATGAAGATTGAGTTATTGAAAGCCATCGCAAAAAAACTTTCAATGATGACTTCGGTAAGCCCGGATGCCCAAGCTATGTTAACATAACGCACGCCATTATATAACTCATTATTGGATTCCCAAACGTTCCCAGAAAATAAAGATTTCAACGCAATTATCGCAAAAGCACAAAAGGCAGCTTACAGCTGCACTTGTAATCAGCTGCCTCCGAAAAATTGAGCAACGAAACTTTGTTGATGACCCATCCAGCACTGACGGCCGCACAACACCAACCAATGCCGGAGAACTAACCTCCTGTCAGTTGATATGGGGGTTAAACAAAACAGGTGACCACTTTTTAGGAGTCACCTGTTCACAAATACTCAACTGTATATCCTATTTCGGCTTCACCTCAATCTTATGCTGTGAGGTTCCACCTTTATAAAGAATGTTCAGATAGTACGTCCCCGGTTTGAGATCACGTGTATCAATCAAGGCCTGCCCATCTGTACTTTTAATTTTTCGCACTACGTTCTGTGTTCCATCAAACAACTCAATGGCAAACGATTCATTTTTTAGCGAAGGGCGTGGTGAGGATGGTGGTTCTGCAATTTTGTTAAGGTCTTCGCTAATTTCAACCTTCACAAAATTTTCTGCCGGGTTCGGATATACAGCAAAGAAGCCACCACAAACTGATGTCCACCAAATGTAGGTCTGCTCAGTCCAGCCACAAGCGGGGGTATTGACACGAACGCTGGTGTAGTGATTTCCGCATCCATAAAACGTAAACTCATGATTGTAAGAACTTACTTGTTGAAATGTTCCGTCAAGGAACCACTCGTATGATGTGGCATCCGGTATCCAATCTATCTCTGCATAGATGTTGGCTCCCGGTCCGTAATACGTTGTTGTTGGCATGCGTACCTGCTGGAGATTCAGATTAATCGTTCGCGAAGTTGTCGTTGCGTTACCACAACCGCTGTTCATGGTAAAGGTGATCGTGCCCGTAGAGGTGTTGGTACTCGTAGCTCTTAGTGTGGCGGTAGCTCCTGTTCCGCTGTTGGGCGTGAACAATGCAGCAGGTGTTGCTGTCCATGTTACGGCTGTACCTGCGGGTACAGCAACACTATAGTTTGCATTGGTTGTACATAACATACTCGGTCCTGCAATCACAGCCCCCGCAGTGGGCATGCCATACATTGCCCTGACACCCAAGATATCATCTGTCGCGAGGAAGCGGTGTGATCCCGTATAGTTGGCTAGCATCAGCGAACCGGCAACCGAAGTATGAAATAGCCCCAATCCATGGCCGATCTCATGTGCTGCTACAGTCACCAGGTCAATGGGCTGTGCTCCATTTCCACGAAGGTTTAATGTCCACGTTTCACTGTCATCAAAATGTACGTCACCGCCCTGTGTACCGCAGGTATTCGGATCAGGCCCACCCATGTTATGTGCGAGCACACCATTGGCCCCATCGAAAGGTCCGGGATTACCAAAGCATAATGGTGAAGGATCACCATGGTTGAATGTTCCCCAGGCAATAACAATATCGGCTGCACCGGCAGTACATACCTCAAGAAACGCGAGACTGGTTTGTGCTGACCAGATGGCAAATGCATCGCGGATGGCTTGCGTTTCGGTATTACCGGCAAGATCAGCAGTACCATTCTGGAAAAAGTACGTAATCACACGGTGGTTCCACACCGTTCCGATGAGATTATAATTCTGGGAAGGTTTTCCGGGCTCAAAATTTTCGAACGCTTTTGCATTACTCGGCACGGTAATGGGATAATCATCATAACGGGGTTGGCGGGACTGTCCATAGGAAAATGACACCACTGATAATGTTATGCTCATCACCAGCAAAACAAAATAGATTTTTTTCATAAGAGGATTATTTAGGGTTGAACAAGTTTAAACAACTACAACTGAATGTTTCGCGATTGAGAAAATAATAAAATCTGTTTAGCTACTTAACTTCAATGAGAATGACTTCCAATAAATCTCAGCGCGGATTTTTAAACAAAGAATAAACTCAAATCTCCTTCAACGAATTCATAACCAAAACCGAAGGGAAGTTAATAAAGTTTTAAATGTGATAGCGAGTTGAGAATTATTTTTTAATTATTTAATACACCTCACCTGAGAAATAAGGTATAGCCGTCACATCTAAATTTAACCTCAGGCAATAAATTGTTGTTCTTGAAGGTCAATCCATAAAACCTTGTAACGTCCAGTTATGGTGTCCGAAGAACCGTCAAACAAACCGAAACAACCAGTTAATAAGAAACAAGTTGTCTAAAGAAGCATTATGGAAGTAATCCGTCCTTTCATGAATTAATGTTACCTACAACGTTTATGTTTATGACGGCTTGGGTTTTCAAAGCGCGTCTCTGTCTCACGTTG
>JBDTTT010000187.1:0-8917 GCA_039930485.1 Chryseolinea sp. | reverse complement strand
GCCGGGCTGAGTGCTTTTAGTGACTGGGTTTCTGCGCGTATGTCAATCGGTGTGACATTCTTGTTTGGCATCCTTGATTTTGCATTATCGCTTGCGGTTATCTCATTTTTGTTTGCTGCTATGTACAAATTCCTGCCGGATGCAAAAATCGCATGGAAGGATGTTTGGCTAGGTGCGATTCTAACGGGCGTTTTATTTGTGCTCGCAAAGTTTGCGTTAGGAATTTATTTTGGAAAGAGCGATCCGGGATCAACGTATGGTGCTGCAGGATCTATTATTCTAATTATGCTGTGGGTTTCATACTCTGGATTAATTATCCTTTTCGGAGCAGAATTCACGCATCAATATATGACTTCAAAAGGAAAGGAAGTGGAACCTACTCCGGTTGCCGTCAGTACCTAAAAAATATTTATGACCTTACGAAAGAAAAAACTCGCCATCATATTCGGTTCAATTTTAGTTCTGCTGCTGATCATCAGGTTAATATTACCTTATGTGGTACTCCGACTTGTAAACGATCGATTGACTAAAATAAAAGGGTACTATGGCCATGTGGTAGATATTGATATCGCTCTTATCCGTGGTGCTTATCAAATTGATAGTATCTACATTAACAAAGTAGATACTACAACCCATAAACAAACAGCCTTCTTTTCGGCATCGGTGATTGATCTATCTGTGGAGTGGAAAGCATTATTCAAAGGTTCTATCGTTGGGGAATTAATTTTTGAGAAACCCATTATCACGTTCACCAAGGACAAAGTAGAACCAAAATCGGTGCGTAAAGACTCAAGCAGCTTCAAGGATTTGAAGGATGATCTTATGCCTCTTCAAATAAATCGAGTAGAAATAAATCAAGGAATTATCAAGTATAGAGATGAGTCGTCAACACCGAAGGTGGATATTGCTTTGACCAATGCATACGTACTGGCGTTAAATCTTCGAAACAGTTATGACTCATCTTCGCTATTACCAGCTTCACTGCAAGCCACAGCAGATATTTATGAGGGTGAACTGAATCTAAACGTAAAATTAAATCCACTGGCAGATGATCCCACCTTCGATATGAATGCTGAAGTTAAGAATACAGATCTCGTAAAGTTAAATGACTTTTTTCAAGCCTACGCAAAGGTCGATGTAAACAAAGGAAATTTTGGTTTGTATACTGAGGTGGCTGCGAAAGAAGGAAAATTCAAGGGCTACGTTAAGCCTTTAATAAAGGACCTGGATATTTTAGGCAAAGAAGATCGGGATGATAATATATTAAGAAAGATCTGGGAAGGTTTAGTAGGAGTTGCAGGAGAAGTATTTCAAAATCAATCAAAAGACCAGGTGGCAACAAAAATTCCATTTGAAGGTGCAGTGAAAAATCCAGACACAGACATTTGGGAAGCATTGGCTAAAATTTTGCAGAATGCATTTATTCAGGCATTGCAACCTGCGATTGATCAGGAGATCAATATCCAAACGGTGGATCAGGCAAAGGCAGAGAAGAAAACTTTCATAGAAAAGATATTTGGCAAAAAGGACAAAGACAAAAAAGATAAAAAATAGATCGTCAAAATGATGACTGACATTTTATCATAACTAAATTAATTATGGCTTGGGTAATAGCAATTGTTTTAATTCTCATCATGGCAGCTTTTATGTTGCCTTTTATTACTAAAGCAATTCTAAACCATGCGCTTCACAAAATGGACGGATATACGGGGCGAATAGACCAACTTCGGATGAATCTTCTTAAAAGCAAAATCAGTTTTCAAAACGTCAGCATACTTAAAGATAGTGATCCTGCAAGCGGTAAGCCGTTGGTTCAAGTACCCACGATTACGCTTTTTTTTAAATGGAAACAACTTTTGAGGCGGACTCTGGACTTGAACATTGTAGTGGACAAACCTCAACTTTTTTTCGTTGCGGAAAAACCTTCCTATGATGCGAATCATTCACCCGAACTTTCAAGTCTGAAAAATTCTATTGAAAGACTAATGCCTTTTAAAATTAGTGTTGACGTTCACAATGGGGAGATACATTATATCAATTCACATCCTCAATTGAATATAATGGCAACCGAATTTAGCCTCACCATTCACGATTTTTCAAATCGCCTTATACTCGGTAAGTCGTGTAGTATAGTGGGCACATGTTTCCTATATGAAGGTAATGCTAAAATTAATGCGACCCTGCTCCCGCTTGAGCCCACGTTGACCGTTGATTTAAATCTGGAGCTTAAATCGATAAACCTTGTTTTACTCAACGACTTATTCAGAGAATATGGTAAGGTTGACATCAACAAGGGGACATTGGATTTATACACGGAAGTTGCAGTCACAAACAATTTGTTTAAGGGATATATTAAACCATTGTTAAAGAATCTGGATTTTATTAGCGCTGCAGATCAAGGGGATACTTTCTTTCAAAAGATTTGGGAGAGAATTGTGGCCGGTTTTTACAACATGGTTGAGAATAACAGGAATGATCAAGTTGCTACTAAAATTCCTATCGAAGGTCGGCTTGACGATCCAAACGTACGTATAGGAGTAGCCATCATCGGAATTTTACGGAATGCCTTTGTTAAGGCCCTTACACCTTCTTTGGATAATGTCATTAATTTCAAATCGATTTGGGATATGGCACGCTCTGAAACAAAAGGTGTGTTGAAAGCGATTTTTAATAAGTAAGTAATCACAACTCAAGATCGCTGTATTATTTGAAGGATTTTTCCATTGAGTTATCAATCCGACAAGTTTCTTCTTTTTTGCATCATCAAAACAACTCGTTTAATTCATTACCAACACCTGCATCATTTTTCACGCATCCTGGATTTCCGGCTCAACTAGTTTTACCAGTTTAATGAGCTTCCGTTTCTTTTATAAAATCGTGTGAGCGTAATACGTTATTTATTTTCGCCTTCAACCACTTCCTTTAATTTCTTCAATACCGTTTTCCAATTTTCGGTTGAGTGCTCCTTTTCCTTTTCTGTCGTGTTATTATCCTGGGTGAGCGTTACGACCGTCTTGCCCCCGTGTTTTGCTAATACATATGTGACGAGCTTATAATTTTCAGGTTTATCCTCTTTGCCCGACATTGAACTCCAATAGGTACTTTGCAATATTTCCCCGGGTACTATTTTTTTGATCGTGCCTTTGTCGTGGTACTGCTTTCCTTCATATTCACCGTTATAAGTAATGGCGCTACCCTCTCTCCAATCTGAAGTAACATTCGTTCCCATCAAATATTTTTTTACCAGCTCGGGTGTTGTTAAGACTTTCCAAACTTGTGCGGGTGTGGCGTCAACGCTTACTGATGTTTCAGCTATTTGTGTATTGTTCATCTTCATTCGTTTTCAAATTATAAACAATAATCATTCCGCACCCATTGTCATTCCATACCTTAAAAAGGTTATAGTATGGGGAAAAATTACGCATTGACGCATTGTGATTGTGTAGTACGAGTTACAATATTGATGTTGCAACAACGCATTCACTGTGCCGGAATAGCGCTTAAATTACGGATGCAAGTCCACTTTTATGCAGAAAATTTCTACGATTAATACTTCTTACTTCGATCGATTATTGGCTCTGCAACTCCTTTAACTTCTTGTTTACATCTGTAGCATTAGGATCAAGAGACACTGCCTTTTGAAAACTGTTTATTGCTTTTTGCTTTTCACCTTTCTTGAGATAAGCATCACCCTGACTGATAAAAATACTGGTTGATGAAGGGTACGCTTTACCCAGAATCTCCAGCATGCTGATGGCATTGTCAATCGTCTCGTTACTTTTCATCAGGTGCGCAGACCAGTCCAGAATATTTCGTTCGTTTGGCAAAATAGTGTAGCCATAAAGCGATGATATTTTTTTGTAATGTTCTTCAATGATTTCACCGTTAACCTCATTGCCCTTCATTGGAGGAAGCGCCCAATCACGAAAGATAAATCGCAGACCTTCAAGATATGAATTCACCGGAACGGTCATGTGAGTTTCCGTTGGATAGTATACATACTCATATCGTAATCCTTTTATGAATTTTGATCTTATCAATGAATCAAACTTGATAAGGTTAGTATGAAACGTAGATTCATCCGATACACCTTCATTTCCGTCACTGCAAAAAAGCATCTTGTTCAAGACCCCATTTTTCTGAAACTTTTGATTAGCAAGTTTCAATATATATTGATGATCCCACCATATCGAAGGACTTACTGCTATGTAAGCATTGAATAAATCAGGATGTGTCAGCAAACAATTTAGTGCTGTAATTCCTCCAAATGAATGGCCTCCCAAAACATTGAAAGGTTGTGTCTTGTAATGCGTATTTACGTAGGGCATTACTTCGTCCTCAATAAATCGAAAAAAGTTTTCATTGCCCCCGCTAGTCTTTAGCCAGGAATCCGTAGTACTCTCCACCTTTCCAAAGTAATTGAATGTTGTATTCGTGGGGGTAAGGTCTCTTGCTCTATCTGTATTCGTAATTCCAACTACAATCATCTCCGGCATTACGTTTACATCCCAGCGGCTCAGATATTCACAGTATTGACGACAAAGATCAAAATGGGTATCGGCATCAAGAACGTACATTACCGGATAATGAGTCGTTGACTTCTTATCTTTCCCATTTGGATAATGGATGTAAATCATTCGGTCTTCATTCAGGATTTTTGAACTTATCGTGATTCGATCAACGCCTGCACTTTCCTGTAGTTGGGCTTTTAACAGCAGTGGGTGCAACAGCAATAAAAGAAGAGAGATGGATTTTAATAAATTCGTTACTATGCGATTAATACTCATTGCTCCATTTTGTTTATGGTTCAGAAAAGAGTGACAACCAAAGTAAGCAAAAAAACAAATGGTTTCAATCTGCAAAATCAGCGTATATCTAACTCAGTGGAGAAAGAATTTTCCTTCCACCTCTTTTTCATATTTCTGTTAAACATCAGTAATTAATCTCCACTACCTTCTTATTCTGAAGCTTCTGCATTTGCTTTGGTACGATATTCAAAATTTCTTCTCTCAAGGTTTTAATGAGTTTCGTCTTGATGTGATCGCGATGCGTTACCAGGCTTACCTCGCGCGCGGGACTGGGTTCTTTTAATCGCTTCACGAGTTTCATTTGGAGTTTACTGAATTCCATCACGGCCAGTTCTGGCAAAATAGTGATGCCATCACTTTTATCCACCATGCGTTTTAGTGTTTCAATGTTTCCGGTTTCATACTTAAAGTGGAAATCGGAACTCCTTCTCAACTCACACAAATTCAAAACCTGCGAGCGAAAACAATGCCCTTCTTCTAACAGCCACAGTTGGTCGGGGTCGATCTCTTTTGCCAGCACATACTTTTTATCATAGAGCGCATTCTTCCGGGATACATACACAAACAGTTCCTCGTAAAAGAGTACGTCTTCTTTAATGGAGGAATCATTCAGAGGCGTCACTACTAAACCACAGTCGAGCCGATTACTTTTTAATTCGCTAATGACTTCTTCGGTGATGGTCTCTTTAATGATGAGGTTAAGCTGGGGATATTTTTCTCTGACAGTCTTAAACAGTGAGGGCAACAGATAAGGCGCCAGGGTTGGAATAATGCCAATCCGAAGTTCGCCTGTCATCATGTCTTTTTGATCATTGATGATGTGTTGTATCATGTTGGCTTCACGCAGAATAATGCGTGCCTGCGCAATAATGCTCGCTCCTATTTCTGTTGGAATAACGGGTTGCTTGGTGCGATCGAAAATCTTCACACCAAGCTCATCTTCCAGTTTTTGAATTTGCATACTCAGCGTTGGCTGTGTTACAAAACATTTCTCAGAGGATAGCACAAAATGGCGGTACGTATCCAGAGCAACGATGTATTGAAGCTGTGTTATGGTCATAGATAATAACTATATGAACATAAAAATAATCAATTTGATTTATTAATCAATCTATGGTAAAATTGACACTTACATCGGTTTGAAGTCATCCTGCGCTAATTAACCAATACTAGTATTGAAAACAGAAAAGACAAAAACAAACGTAACATGCCTCGCGCCAAGTCCATGCTGAATCAGGAAATCGCATGACGTTGGTCATTGTACTAAAAAATGAACTGATCTATTATTAAGCAATCATTATTAACAAATTAATACTCTATAAAAGAATGGAAAACAACACACATGACCCCGCAAAATTAGCCGACATGAATTCGAGCGAAGCCCAGTGCCCGTTTCATGGTGGATCACTTAAGCAATCTGCTGGCGGTGGTACAAGAAACCGCGATTGGTGGCCTAACCAGTTGAAATTGAACATCCTCCGTCAACACTCTTCACTCTCCAATCCAATGGACAAAGTGTTCAACTACGCTGAAGAGTTCAAGAAACTCGACTTGAAAGCAGTGAAGAAAGACATCTTCGAATTGATGACAACATCACAAAGCTGGTGGCCAGCAGATTACGGTCACTATGGTCCGTTCTTCATTCGGATGGCTTGGCACAGTGCCGGTACGTACCGTATATCTGACGGACGTGGTGGTGCAGGCTCTGGCACGCAACGCTTCGCTCCTCTTAATAGTTGGCCTGACAATGCGAGTCTTGACAAGGCCCGTTTGCTAATCTGGCCGATCAAACAGAAATATGGTAATAAACTCTCATGGGCAGACTTGATGATCCTCACAGGCAACTGTGCTCTCGAGTCGATGGGTTTCAAGACCTTCGGTTTTGCTGGTGGTCGTGAAGACGTGTGGGAACCACAAGAAGATGTGTATTGGGGTTCTGAAGGTGAGTGGTTGGGAGACAAGCGCTATACCGGTGATCGGGAATTGGAAAATCCACTTGGTGCTGTTCAAATGGGATTGATCTATGTGAATCCGGAAGGTCCTAATGGAAAATCAGATCCACTTGCATCCGCTCGTGATATTCGCGAAACATTCGGTCGCATGGCGATGGATGACGAAGAAACGGTAGCGCTTATTGCTGGTGGTCACACCTTCGGTAAAACCCATGGTGCTGCTGATCCATCCAAGTACATAGGTAAAGAACCTGCAGCGGCAAGTATTGCAGAACAAAGCCTCGGTTGGAAAAATACATTTGGTACAGGTAGTGGAGCAGATACAATTACCAGTGGTCTTGAAGGTGCGTGGACTACTACACCAACAAAATGGAGCAATAACTTTTTTGAAAATTTATTCGGATTTGAATGGGAGTTAACGAAGAGTCCAGCCGGTGCACAGCAGTGGAAACCAAAAGCTGGAGCAGGTGCTGGTACTGTACCGGATGCGCATGATCCATCAAAGAAACACGCGCCAACAATGTTGACGACTGACCTCGCCTTAAGAGTTGATCCGATCTACGAACCTATTTCAAGAAACTTCTTAAATAATCCGGATAAGTTTGCAGATGCGTTTGCTCGTGCGTGGTACAAGTTAACACATCGCGACATGGGGCCGATTGCCCGCTACCTCGGACCAGAAGTGCCAAAGGAAGTATTGATCTGGCAAGACCCTATCCCTACCGTAACACATAAATTAATTGATGCTCAAGAAATTGCAGCATTAAAGAGTACGATATTGGCTTCCGGATTGTCTGTATCTGAATTGGTATCGACCGCCTGGGCTTCCGCATCCACATTCCGTGGTTCTGATAAACGAGGTGGTGCAAATGGCGGACGCATTCGTCTGGCACCGATGAAGAATTGGGTAGTAAACAATCCAACTCAATTGACAAAAGTACTTAAAACGCTTGAAGGAATTCAAACAGCATTCAACGTTGGCGGTAAGCAAGTTTCGCTTGCTGACTTGATTGTTCTGGCCGGATGTGCAGGCATTGAAAAGGCAGCAAAGAATGCTGGTAGCGATGTGACAGTACCTTTCACGCCTGGACGTGCTGATGCTTCCCAAGAGCAAACTGATGTTGAATCTTTTGCAGTGCTCGAACCGGGTGCTGATGGTTTCCGTAATTACTTTAAACCGAAACACAAAGCAACAGCAGAGGATTTGCTTGTCGATAAAGCACAACTGTTAACGCTTACTGCTCCGGAGTTGACTGTTCTTCTTGGTGGCTTGCGTGTGTTGAATACAAATTACAATCAGTCTCAGCATGGTGTCTTCACCAAACGTCCTGAAGCACTTACGAACGATTACTTCCTTAACCTTCTTGATTTAGGTACAACCTGGAAGGCAACTACCGATGCTCAGGAAGTGTTTGAAGGTCGTGATCGTGTGACAGGCAAAGTGAAATGGATAGGAACCCGTGTTGATCTAATCTTTGGTTCTAACTCAGAGCTACGCGCTCTCGCGGAAGCTTATTCTTATGACGACTCTCAAGCAAAGTTCGTGAAGGACTTTGTAGCAGCGTGGAGCAAGGTGATGAATCTTGATCGTTTTGATTTAATTTGATTTCATTTCAGAGTTTCCGGTTACTAGTCACGGGTAATCGGAAACTCTTTTCATTTCAACATTTAAGATTGTTCCCCTATCGTAATAATCACATTCCCTGTTTTAAATCCACCTTCAACATATTGATGAGCGGCAGCGGTTTGTTCTAACGGATAACGCTTGTCGATTAAGGGTTTGATTTTGTTGGATTCGATCAGCTCTGCTATGTATTTCATATCAGCAACACTCTCTCCTGCCAGTGCAAAGATTATTTTCTTTTTCGTGGTCCATGATTTCCATAGAGCCCGAAGCATTCGTGACGGATTGGTATTCGCCATCAGATAGCAACCATCGTCCTGCAAGGCGTTGATGCACGCAGAGAATGAACTACCATAGACAACGTCAAAGATCACATCATACTTCTTACCACTCATTGTAAAGTTTTCTTTCGTGTAATCAATTAAATGATCTGCACCTATCTTTTTAATTTTTTCTAGTTTGTTTGTACTGTCTATGGCAGTTACTTCTGCTCCAAAAAATTTAGCAAGCAGTGCAGCATAACTACCGATGCT
>JBDTTT010000186.1:0-8955 GCA_039930485.1 Chryseolinea sp. | reverse complement strand
AAGGATCGAAAGGCCAATCCGCAAAAAGGTTCTTACACCTCAAGCCTTTTCGAATCCGGCATTAATAAAGTAGCGCAAAAAGTTGGAGAAGAAGCGATCGAACTTGTTATTGAAGCGAAGGATGATAATACAGAATTGTTTTTGAACGAGTCAGCCGATTTAATGTATCATTATTTAGTTCTGCTAACAGCAAAAGGTTTTTCATTGAATGATGTATTAGGTATTCTGAAAAAAAGACACACTAAGTAGTTTATTATTTTCAGAATTTTATATCCTCGTAAACTCCTCCAATGCTCGTCCGGCACGTTACCTTCTCGCGCAGAGCAGAAGGTTTAAACAATGATTTACCAAGAAGAACACGCACACATTCCTGAATACCTTCTGTAATGGATGGATGCGGATGAACACACTCCGCCAGCTCTTCGATTCCTTTATCCATAAAAATGAGAAGTGCTGCGGCTTGAATAGCACTTGATGCATGATTGCCTATTACTTTCAACCCCAGTATTTTCATTTGATCATCATTGGTGACAAGGAGCTTTATAAATCCTTGTGTGTTGCGTTTAGCAATGGCGCGGGGAATACAACTATAGTCAAGTGTAACCACTCTGTAATCAATTCCCTTTTCACGAGCATGCGTTTCATTCAATCCAACACTTGCCACTTCGGGGTTGAGAAACATAATCGTGCTGATGTTCTCATACACTAATTTACGACTGGGATTTCCAAAAATCTTTTCCACCGCATATCGTCCTTCCAACTCTCCTACATTTACCAATGAAATATCAGCCGTGATATCACCTACAGCATAGATGTTTGAAATATTAGTTTGGGTGTCGTTGTCTTCAATGCCGCGTTTCGAAATACTAATGTCAACATTGTCATCCCACAAATCTTCATAGTTTGGTGTTCTGCCTACCGCGACTAATGCTTTCTGAACATTGAATACTTCTTTGCCTCCATCATCATATTCAAGTTCATATTCGACACGACCATATTTAATTTCCATTCGAATGAGTCTCGAGTTTCGGTGAATAAGCACGCCACTATTCTCCATGTTTCGTTCAATCACTTTTACAATATCGTCATCTTCGAACGGCAGAATTCTGGAACCCTTGTCGATGAGGTGAACTTTTGTTTTTCCAAATCCTGAAAAGATGGTTGCATACTCACATCCGATAACCCCGGCTCCCACAATTACCATGCTCTCAGGAAAATCCTCCATGTCTTCAATGCCATCGCTGGTCATTACAATCTTTTCATCGATTGGCAACTCAGTTAAATATCTCGGACGACTTCCTGTGGCCAGAATAATATTTGCAGCCCATATCCTTTCTCTGGAAAAACTACCTGTTTCAATTTCAATTTCATTTTTGCTAATCAATTTGGCAGAACCAATTTTATACGATAACAAATCGGCATGATGTGAATCGTGCATGAAACGAATATGATCCTCCAGCATTGATTTTCTTTCCTCGACAGCACGTCTTACTTCTGACTGAACTTCGCTGTAATTGATACTTGGTACCTCAAGGTTAAATCGCTTTAGATTTTTCCGAAAATACGCTGTCTCCCGTGAAAGTTCCCACCATGTTTTAGAAGACAGTGCTCCATTGGTGACCCCTGCTCCGCCTACTGTGTTCTTTTCTACCAGCAATGTTTTCTTTTTAAAATCCAATGCGCGCATAGCTGCCGCATAGCCGGAGGGACCGGCACCAATTACTACGAGATCAAATTTTTCCATACTTGTAAAGCGACAAAAATTGAAAGTCCAATGTACAATAAAGTGAGTTTGCAGGGAAGGACAAAATAGAGAATCGATTGTGTAAAATAAAGCCGATTATCATTATTGATTGTTTATTTGGAGCGATAAATACTTAAATTTGAAAGATCTATATATTCAAAAAAAGTAGTTAGCGCATCGAATGAATGTTCTTCACTCAATAACCAATTCCGGTCTTTCCTTTGTTGACTCACCCTCAGAAAAAAGAGGTGTTTATCTTTCCAACATTATCGGACTGATTCTTACCGGACTGAGTATTGTCTTGATGATTTGTTACTATTTTTGGTATGGCTGGAACACCGTGACGGCAGCGATACCTATTATTGGAATTCTTTCATTCTGTGCCATGCTGCTGAATCGATTGGGATTTACGGTGGCCAGTCGCATCTGGATGAGTATTTTTCTTCCTATCCTTGTAATGATTGTTTCCATCTATTCAAAAACGATTTATTACGATCAGCAAGAAGAGCTAGACTACTTTACATTTAGGTTCGTAATCCTGGGAGGCTGCATCTTTCCACTTATCCTATTCTCACTGAAAGAAAAACGATTACTTGTTCTATGTTCATTGGTTGGCCTGGGTGTATTAATGGCTCATGATCCCCTTCATCACTATTTTGGTGTAGGGTATCGTCAGGATAATTTAAAGGAAGGAAATTACACGTTCACGAACGTGGTGATATTCATTACTTACTGCATCCTTTCGGGTGCAATTATTTTTTTGAAATGGGTTTTAGAAACGACTGAGAGAAAAAACGCTAAACTCATCGATGATCTTAATAAAACCAATGAAGTCCTTCTGGAAAAGAATGCCGAGATCGAAGCACAGACTGCTGAGATCATGGCTCAAAGCGACAACCTACAGGTAAACCAAACTAAATTACTGCAAGCCTACCGTGTTATCAATGAACAAAAGGGAAGACTCGTTGATGAGAATAAAAGTCTTGAGACAGAACTGATTCAGAAGAATAAAGATTTAATTGAAACGAATACCGAGCTAATAAAACATAACAACGAACTCCGGCAGTTTTCATACACGGTATCCCATAATCTTCGTGGTCCTGTTGCCAGTTTACTTGGATTGATCGCACTGGTAGATCCTAAAAATTTTCCTGAAGAGGATGCTAAAATCTTTAACCATTTTTCGACATCAACTGAAAGGCTCGATAACATTATTAAAGACTTAAGTAAGATCATCGACATTCGACATGACATTTTTCAGATACGTCAAAAAATTAATTTAACGCAAGAAATTAAAGAAGTAACTCAATTGCTCAAAAAGGAAATTGATGCTCATCAGGTTAAGGTAATATCGAACATCGAAAAGGGAACCGCTACCTATTCGATAAAGCCCATGTTACATAGCATTCTTTATAACCTGATCAGTAACGCCATTAAATACAGGTCGAGTGAAAGAGATCCGATAGTTGAAATCAATGCCTATGAAGATCAGGATTTCTATTTTCTTGAAGTAAAAGATAACGGTCTTGGAATTGATTTAAAGAAGCACAAAGAGAATTTATTTAAGTTGTATAAGCGATTCCATTTCCATACCGAAGGAAAAGGTCTTGGATTATATCTTATAAAATTACAGGCTGAATCCCTTGGTGGATCAGTTGAAGTAGAAAGTGAAATGAACCGATACACAAAATTCATTGTACGCATTGCAAAGACTGAGAACGTTGAACGTCAATCGCTATACAAGGAATCTCATGCTGAAATATTTTATGATGCCCAGCTAAATTGCACAGGAGTAATCTGGCAAGGACCATTGACAAGCCAACAGTATCGCCTTGTATTTCAAAAATGCCTCGACTTTGTTAAGACATACAACACGCCTAATTACATAGCCGATCTTTCTCATCAAGGCCATATCAGTAAGGAAGATCAAGAGTGGATGTTTTATAATATTTTACCAGATGCAACCCGAAACGGTATGCGTAGAATTGCAACAGTTCGTCCCGATGTTACAGATCCTATCGTACAGGGATATTTGGAAGGCATTAACGAAAGTTTAGTAAAGCTTGGGGCGAGACAAGAATTCTTTCTAACCATGAGAGAAGGGATGGATTGGATACAACAAGAAAATGAAATTGCTACTTTACAACACGACCTTTAATTATGCTCGATCAACTGATTGAATTGGATAAGAAAGTTTTACTATTCCTAAATAGCTTTCACGCACCCTGGCTCGATCCCATTGTGCTTTTCTCAACGCAAACATTCGCGTGGCTGCCCCTTTATCTGTTCTTGCTTTATTTGATCATAAAGGAATACAAAAAAGAAAGTTGGATTGTGTTGCTGGGAATCATTCTTACTATTGTTCTGGCTAATGAAATTACGTCAACCTTAATGAAGCCTTACTTTGAACGTCTTCGGCCTTCGATTGAGCCGAGCCTACAGGGACTCGTTCATTTAGTGGATGGATATAAAGGGGGGAAATTTAGTTTTGCATCCAGTCATGCTGCCAATACGTTTGGAACTGCTACCTTTTTCTTTCTTCTTTTCAGAACGACTAAGAAATGGATTGGATGGTTATTTTTCTGGGCAGTTGCAATGACTTACACCCGAATTTATCTTGGCGTTCATTACCCAGGTGATATCTTAGTTGGTGGAGTGATTGGTGTACTTGCGGGTATTACAGGATTTAAATTTCAGAAGTGGTTGAAGGAATACATTGCAAAAAGAAAAACTCCCCCAGTAATTAGCTGAAGGAGCTTCTTTTTGCAATTACTTTATTTCCCTCCGAAAAGATTTCCAAGTACAGAATCTTCCCATACCAGATTAAGAAGATCACTTATTTAATAGCCGCTTAACGTACTTGCCAATAATATCAAACTCCAGGTTTGCTAAATGCCCAGCCTTTAAATTCTGAAAACTAGTATGTTCAAATGTATAGGGTATAATCGCCACTGAAAATCCATTGCCATGCGAATTAAAACACGTTAGGCTAACACCGTTAACGCAAATTGATCCTTTCTCTACTGTAACATTTCCTTGTGCTGCATCATACTCAAAATCAAAAATCCAGCTGCCATCCATTTCAGTAATGGATTTCACTACGCCAGTTTGATCAACATGTCCCTGGACAATATGTCCATCAAAACGGCCATTGGCCACCATGCATCTCTCGAGATTTACAATGTCATCTTCCTTCAAACTTCCAAGATTGGATTTCTTTAACGTTTCATCAATAGCCGTAACCCAATGCTTTCCCCCATCAACTTTCGTCACCGTAAGACAAACACCATCATGCGAAATACTTTGATCGATCTTTAACTCGTTGCTAATTGGGCTTTCAAACAAAAAATGCTTGTTACTTCCCTCCTGCTTAATTGCCTTAACATGGCCTAAAGCTTCTATAATTCCTGTAAACATATGCGAAATTACACTGAATTAAGCGATTTAAAAATATTTTGGTTTATTTTATAAACTAATTTACATTTACTTCGTTGAGTGATGAAAAGAACCAAATCACCATCTTCTAAAACACCTAAGACTATGAATCACGAATCTGAGAAATTCACCCCTGAACAAAGCCTGGATGTCATTACATCTATGATCAATCAGGCTAAAGGAAATATGCAAAGAAGTAGTTTTCACTTTTTGCTATGGGGCTGGACGATTGTCATTGCCAATCTTGGAGTTTACCTGCTCTTCAAATTCACATCTTTGACTAATCCATTTATGATGTTTGGTGTAACTATTCCCGCTGCTGTCATTGCCATCATTTATTCCATTCGAAATAATAAACGAGTTATAGTCAAAACACATTTGGATAATATCGGGAAATGGATGTGGGTTGGATTTGGGATTACCTGTTTCATCATTGTAATCTTCGGTAAGAATATAAACTGGCAGATCAATCCTATTATCATCACAATGTGCGCTGCTCCTACATTTTTATCAGGTGTAATGTTGCGTTTCAGGCCCTTAATGATTGGAGGTATTACATTTTGGATATTTGGATTAGCTTCATTTCTTGCACCTGTTGAAATTCAGTTTCTCCTTGCAGCAATTGCCGTGGCCGTTGGCTATTTGATCCCTGGATATCTATTAAGAAAATCAGAAGGATAATGTTCAGCGATCTTGATCCACTATTACATTCTCAACTTCGTCTGGGCATTATGTCACTGCTTATGAGTGTAGAGTATGCTGAGTTTACTTTCCTCAAAGAAAAAACTAATTCAACTGCTGGTAACTTAAGCGTTCAACTTGACAAACTTTCTGTTGCTGGCTACATCTCTATTGAGAAATCTTTTAAAGGAAAAAAACCCTTAACAACATGCACGGTTACAAAAAAAGGAATCAAAGCCTTTGAAGAATATGTAAACGCATTGAAACAATACATTAAACAACCTTAAATAAAATGAAAACAATCCAATTACTTGTCCTGATGCTTATACTTTCAAGTACAACAATGGCTCAGGATTTTTCAAAGACGTGTAAAGAACAAATGAATGTACTCTCATTTTTTACAGGAAAATGGAGAGGCGATGCCACTGTTACTCAGCAAGGAGGCGTTGTTGTTCAGGTAGCACAAGAAGAAACAATCGAATACAAACTCGACAGTCTGATCATTCAATTTGAGGGTATAGGAAGAAGGAAAAATGATTTAACCAAAATTTCATTTCATGCATTAGCCTACCTTAGCTACAACGTTCTGAAAAAGAATTACGAAATGAAAGCATTTTTAATGGATGGAAAGCAGACTGACGCTTTCTTTAAAGTCGTTGATAAAAATAAATATGACTGGGGTTTTGAAGTAACCGGTGGAAAAATTGTCTATCATATTACAATTGATCCAATAGCCAAAAAATGGAATGAAAAAGGAGAGTTCTCTCCAGACGGAACGCAATGGCATCCATTTTTTGAAATGAATTTAACAAAACAGCTTTAATCAAAATTGAAGCCTCTATTCCTATGAGGATGTGTGAATTAATTTTTACTTTTAACGAATTCACACATCCTAAAATTTTACGGAATGGAATTCGGCAAGGTTGATCCAGAAATTCTCAACAAGATTGATTTCAAACTTTCTTCCGATAATCCAAATACCACCAGACTTCTTAAATTAAAGAAATCAGGAAATATTAAACCGAAAATCTTTGTTGGTTGCGCCAAGTGGGGACGAAAAGATTGGGTTGGAAAAATCTACCCGCCCAAAACAAAAGAAGCTGACTTCCTGAATCACTACGCAAAACACTTCAACTGCATTGAGTTGAATGCTACATTTTATCGAATGCCAACCGTCAGGCAAATTGAAACGTGGAAAAGTAAGGTAGGAAAGGATTTTAAATTTTGTCCCAAGTTTGTTGATCAGATAACACACTTGAGAAGATTAAAAAATGTAAAAGAACTTACGGATGAATTTCTCCAAGCCATTTATTCTTTCAAAGAAAATCTTGGTCCTATTTTTCTGATGCCTCATCCTCAAATGGGATACAAAACATTGGATACGATTCAAGCCTTCATAGAATCACTTCCAAAAGATATTGATCTTTTTGTTGAGCTTCGGCATCCTGAATGGTTTGCAAATGCAGAAGCTTTTGAGAATGCATTTAATACATTTGAAAAATTAAAAGTAGGCTCTGTTACCACTGATTCCTCTGGAAGAAGAGATTGTGTTCACATGCGTCTTACAACTTCTGAAGCATTCATTCGCTTTGTCGGCAACGGCCTTCACTCAACCGATTACACTCGAATCGATGATTGGGTGAATCGTATAAAGAAATGGACGGAAGAGGGAATTCGTACCATCTACTTCTTTATGCACCAACACGAAGAATTACATTCACCCGAATTAAGTCTTTACCTCATTCAACAACTTAACAAACATTGTGGAGCAAATATTAAAGAGCCACAATTTGTTAGTGACAATGATCTGTTTGGTTTTGTTCATTGATCATCGACTGAAATCCAACTGTAATCAATGATCAATTTATTTTTTCTGTATTTTTTTATATACCGATATGTTTCCGCGATTTACGCCTGCTATCAGCAAAGGTGTGTTTCCATCCAGAAATAATAAAGACTCAACTTGCCCCTGAAGTAGCAAACCACTTTTTGATGCTGGAAGGACTTCAAATTTTTTATTGCCTTTACCAATCAGAATAATACCTTTATTTGCATCGTAGTAGCCAGTAGAAACATCATACGAATGATCATTACCGGCTAACAGCATATCCGGAATTTTATCTCCGTTTAAATCTTGTACGAGTATTTTCTTAATGGGTGATGTCTGAGCAGCAGAGGGTAATCGTTGCCAATCAAGTTTACCTTTATCATTCCATACAATAAAACTAGAGGTGACATTAACATGATATTTATTGCTGTCTGGTATTGCACTCCTGTTCACAATACTATCCACAATCATATGACTAAACTTTGTATAGCTTGTAAATTTTCTTCTAAAGTAAGGTGACTGCGCCACCATTTCATCCAGATAGTTTACAGGATATTCTTGCATCACTCCATTTTCATCCTTCCAATAGGATGTTGTGATTGGATCAATGGCACCATTCTTATCTACATCAATTGCATATAGAGACATGGGGTATTCATTGCTGACTGTAAACCTATTATTTTCTCCAAGATTGCCAACAACATAATCGTCATCACCATCATTGTCAAAGTCTCCTGCCCTAATAGAATACCAAAATCCAGACTTTCCACCAGTTTGATCATTACTGAGTTGATTAAACTTTTGACCTTTATTATTCTCTAAAATTGCAATTGTATTCCACTCTCTTGCAATCAAAATATCTTCCCAGCCATCTTTATTAAAATCACTCCACACGGCATCTGTTACCATTCCTAAATCAAAACTCATTATTTGCTTTTCTGAGAACTTGCCGTGATCATTTATAAGCAAATAGGAATTTGATGAAAAAGGAAAACTACCACGCTTTACTCTGCCTCCTACAAAGAGGTCCTTATCGCCATCATGATCGAAATCAAAAGGGCGTACAATAGACGCACAAAAAGCCGGAAGCGGAAGTGAAGTACGAACGAATGATCCATTCTTATTTTCGTAAAGCGAATGTTGATAGTCATTTTCATCTTCGTTAGCATAACCACCTGACAATGCAATCAGGTCATTATCACCATCGCCATCAACATCCACCAAAATAATATCCGGATTGAAATCATGTAGTATTACCGGCACTTCG
>JBDTTT010000185.1:0-9053 GCA_039930485.1 Chryseolinea sp. | reverse complement strand
TTCCTCAGTTTGTTGGGTTCATGATCTTCTTCATTGCCGGCATCGCAGAAACCCATCGATTACCTTTTGATATACCAGAAGCAGAAAGCGAACTGATTGCAGGATTCCATTCTGAATATTCAGGAATGAAGTTCGGTATGTTCTTCGTGGGAGAGTACATGGGCATCACGTTGATCTCTGCTATGATAACGTGTCTCTATTTTGGTGGTTGGCTTGGCCCAGGGTTTCTGCCACCAATTGTCTGGTTCGCAATAAAGACCTTTACGTTCATCGGCATTTTCATTTTGCTGCGCGCTTCGTTGCCACGGCCGCGATACGATCAGCTTATGGAATACGGGTGGAAAATATTACTACCTATTACAATTGTTAACCTGATGGTGACAGCGGGAATTTTATTATGGATGGAAAACTAAACTAAACCTCCGCTTAGGAGGAACAAAGGAGGAACAATGTTCTCAATTATTCGCACCATGTGGCTCACGTTTCTGCACGCATTTCACAAGCGTGAGACGGTTCAGTACCCTGAGCAAAAAAACAAACTGGCAACACGTTGGCGTGGACGAATTGTTCTAACCAGAGATCCTGATATGGGTGAACGATGTGTGGGATGTTATCTCTGCGCAGCAGCGTGCCCGGTAGATTGCATTTCGCTTCAGGCAACAGAAGATGAACATGGAAGAAGATATCCTGAATTCTTCAGAATCAATTTTTCGCGCTGCATCTTCTGCGGATATTGTGAAGAAGCATGTCCTACCTATGCGATTCAACTCGTTCCGGACTTTGAAATGGGAGAGTACAATCGTCAGAATCTCGTGTATGAGAAAAAAGATTTGTTGATTGACGGACCTGGGAAATATCCCGGCTATAATTATTACAACGTAGCTGGAATTGCCATTGGAGGAAAAGGTAAAGGAGAAGCTCAGAACGAAGAAACTCCGGTGGATGTAAAAAGTCTTTTACCTTAAAAGAATAATGAACAACAAAGTATGCAAGTAACATTTTACATCGCTGCTACAATTGCTATACTCGCCACTATTATGGTGATCACGCGATACAATATGGTTCATGCTCTGTTGTACCTGGTGGTTTCATTCCTTGCAATTGCCATTGTGTTTTTTGCTTTAGGTGCACCTTTTATTGCCGCACTTGAAATCATCGTCTATGCGGGAGCCATTGTTGTCCTGATCGTTTTTGCCATCATGATGCTTAACCTGAGAGCAGAATCAGTTGAGGAAGAAAAGCGGTGGCTGACAAAGGAAGTTTTTATTGGACCAGCTATTCTCTCACTCATCTTATTAGGCGAAATGATTTACATCATTGCTACATCTGAATCTGCAGGTGCAGCACAACGTATGGTGGATGCAAAAGCTGTGGGCATGTCGCTTTATGGACCTTATGTTATTGGCGTTGAATTGAGTGGTATACTCTTAATGGCTGGAATTGTGGGTGCTTATCATCTCGGCAGACAAAAGAAGAAAGTAGTTCACCGGTTTTTAGAAAAGATAGAAGAATGAATACCATACCTGTTGAAGCGGGACTCTTGCTGGCCGGGATTTTATTTGTCCTGGGAATGATCAGCGTATTGGTCAGGCGCAATATTATTTTCATGCTGATCTCGGTAGAGATCATGCTCAATGCAGCTGGACTAGCCTTCATCGTTGCAGGTTCGCGATGGGTTCAGCCTGATGGGCAGGTGATGTTCATTTTTATTTTGACGATGGCAGCTGCTGAAGTTTCTGTGGGATTGGCTTTAATTCTACAAATCTATCACCAGCTAAAAACACTGGATAGCGATGCGGCAAATAAAATGAAGGGATAACGAATGATGATTAACAGATAACAATTAACCAACATGAAAGAGCTTCTTTGGCTAATTCCAACCTTACCCTTTACAGGAGCTTTGCTCTTGATCCTGTTAGGAAGAAAACTTCCTCGCTTCGCTGTGTCTCTAATAGGAGCGGGGAGCGTTGGACTTGCCGCACTCATCACTATTCTCATTGGAATTGATTTTAATTCTTCATCTGAAAATTCTTTTCAACAAGTATTATGGACCTGGATTGATGTTGCCGGATTTAAACCGCAGATTGCTCTTCATCTGGATGCATTATCATTCGTCTTCATTTTCGTGATCACATTTGTTGGTTTTCTGATACATGTGTACTCCACGGAATTTATGCAGGACGATGAAGGCTACGCACGCTTCTTCACGTACCTTAATTTATTTGTTAGCTCGATGCTTATACTGGTGCTTGCCGACAACCTTGTGTTGATGTACTTCGGATGGGAAGGTGTAGGACTTTGTAGCTATTTGTTAATTGGATTCTGGTATCTCGAGGAAAAAAATGGTTATGCTGCCCGGAAAGCATTTATCATCACACGCATTGGAGACACTGCAATGGCTATCGGCCTGTTCATGTTGTTTAAGGCATTCGGTACATTACATATTCAAAGCATACTCACACAAGCTCCACAAATCTGGACCGTTGGTTCGGAAGGAGCGGTGATAATTGCATTTCTTTTACTCGGAGGTGCAATGGGTAAGTCGGCTCAGCTTCCTCTTCAAACATGGTTGCCCGATGCCATGGCAGGACCTTCACCAGTAAGCGCATTGATACATGCTGCTACTATGGTTACAGCCGGTGTCTATCTAATCGCGCGCATGCACGTTGTTTTTGAGCTAGCACCTTTAGCGCAGATGTGGGTAGGAATAATAGGCTCACTTACATTATTGCTCGCAGGCTTTAGTGCACTTACTCAGTTTGATCTTAAAAGAATATTAGCATACTCTACCATTAGTCAGATCGGATATATGTTTCTGGCATTAGGAGTGGGAGCATGGTCTGCTGCCATTTTTCATTTTATGATTCATGCTTTTTTCAAAGCATTACTCTTCCTTGCTGCGGGGGCTGTAATTCATTTGCTCCATCACGAACACAACATCTTTAAGATGGGAGGATTGAAAAATAAATTACCTGCCATCTATTGGACATTCTTCATTGGGTCCGCTTCACTTGCTGCGATACCTTTTGTAACCGGTGGCTTTTATAGTAAGGATGCTATTCTCTGGCTTTCACTTGCAGGCGAAAAAGGTAATGTTGGATTTTTTCTTGCTGCATTGATTGGGGCATTCCTTACATCAGTGTATACGTTCCGAATGGTGTTCGTTACTTTCTTTGGAACAGAGAAGACGCATGTTTCGCATCCTGCGGGCAATCGCATGACCATTCCGTTGATCATTCTTGCTGCACTTTCAACATTTGCTGGTTTCATCGAATTGCCACATTCCATCGCGCATGTTGAATTGTTCTCTGATTTTCTTCTTCCGGTTTTGCCAGCCATTACATTGCAAGAGGGCGCTGAAAGTAAGGAATGGATTGTGCAGTTGATTGCTGTTGTTATTTCGCTCAGTGGTGTGTACATGGCATATTATTTCTACATCAAGAAGCCAGAGCTGTCTGATCAATTAAAAGCATCATCCATCGACTTTCATAATTTTTGGTTCTCGGGCTGGGGATTTGATAAAGCTTACGACACCTTATTCGTAAAACCTTTTGTTTTCATGGCAACCATTAATAAACAGGATATCATTGACAAATTTTATGACGAGTTGGTACAGTTGGCTGATTTTCTTCACCGTGTATTCGCGTGGACACAAAGTGGAATATTGCGCTGGTACATGGTGGGTATTGTTATAGGGGCAATTTTAATTGTGACATTGAGTTTACTTGTAGGAAGTTAAAACGCAGTAATGCGACAAGTATGATACTACTTTGGTTTATCATCATTCTCATGGCAGGCGGCATACTCGCCTGGATAGCAGAGAAATGGAATGCCGATCTCTCGCGATGGATTTCGTTCCTGGCGTTGTCGATTAACTTTGTTATAGCTGTGATGATTTGGAGTCAGCACGATTTTATTTCAATTGAACCGAACTCAGTTTGGATTGCTGATTATGCGGTAAACTGGATACCCGTTTTTGGAATCAGTTTTCATCTTGCGATGGATGGATTAAGTTTGCTGATGTTGATCTTAACATTCTTTCTTGGAATGTTATCGGTATTAACTTCATGGAAGGAGATACAATTTAAAGTTGGATTTTTTCATTTTAATCTTTTGTGGGTACTCGCAGGTATTACTGGAGTATTTCTTACAATGGATTTATTTCTGTTTTATTTCTTCTGGGAAGTGATGCTCATACCCATGTATTTTCTCATTGGCATTTGGGGACATGAGAACAGAAGGTATGCGGCCTATAAATTTTTCATCTTCACACAAGCGAGCGGGTTGCTTATGTTACTCGCCATACTTGGTATTTACTTTATTCATGGAAATGTTACAGGAACCTATACGTTCGATTACTTCCAACTTTTAAATACTCCTTTTGAACCAGGCATGGCGCGTTGGCTGATGCTCGGATTTTTAGTCGCCTTCATTGTCAAGTTACCCGTTGTACCATTTCATACATGGTTGCCGGATGCACACTCACAAGCACCTACTGCCGGAAGTTTAATCCTGGCGGGATTGCTTTTAAAAACCGGTGCGTATGGAATTCTGCGATTTGTAATTCCATTATTTCCTGACGCTGCTCACGACATCAGCAAATGGGCCATGTTATTTGGTGTGATTGGAATACTGTACGGAGCGTTGCTTGCTTTCTCACAAACCGATCTGAAACGATTGGTTGCCTACACCAGCGTGAGTCACATGGGTTTCGTTTTGCTAGGAGTCTTTGCATTTAACGAACTTGCTCTTCAGGGAGTAATTATGCAAATGATTACGCATGGCATTAGTACGGGTGCGTTGTTTATTTTAGCCGGTTCAGTTTATGAACGAATACATACGCGGGACATTACTCAAATGGGAGGCTATTGGAAAAAGGCTCCATTCATGGGATTCATTGCAATTGTATTTGTGATGGCTTCATTGGGTCTACCTGGCTTAGGTAATTTCGTGGCAGAGTTTCTGATTCTGGTGGGCGCTTGGAATTCAACACATATTCTGACCATTCTGGCAACCACTGGATTAGTTGGAGCAACAGCCTATTCATTGCGAATCATGCAGCGTGTATTCTACGGAACTGAAATAAAAAGCAATCATGCCTTTGAGGATCTTTCACTACGCGAAAAATTAATGATGGTTCCTTTGGTACTCGTCATTGTGTGGCTTGGATTTTTTCCGCAGCCGATATTAAATACATCAAAAATTCCGGTAATGAATGTAATAGAGGCTCAGTCGAATACTAGGAAGGAAAATGTGGCATTGGAGAAACTTAACACGAACGAAGTTTTAAAAGGAGATAATCATGAGTAAGCAGGATTTTCTTAATATACTTCCGCTGTTCATTCTTACCAGCGCATCCATATTGATTTTGTTTTCCATAGCCATAAAACGTAATCACAAAGTGATCTATGTGATTACGGCTGTATCCCTGTTAGCTGATTTTATTTTTCTTCATGAAGTAAATTTCTCAAGCAAATGGACTATTGAGCCGCTCTTTGTTTTTGATGGATTCGGAAAATTTAATGTTGGATTGATTTTGCTCGCATCATTGGCAATCACGATGCTTTCATACTCCTACTTCGAGCAACGTGAGGAACGAAAAGAGGAGTATTATATTTTACTTATTCTGGCAACGCTTGGTTCTGTTGCATTGGTAATCAGTAAACATTTTGTCTCTTTATTTCTTGGACTAGAAATATTAAGTGTTTCACTGTATTCAATGATTGCATACCTGCGGAAGCGTGCAAAGTCGGATGAAGCTGGTTTGAAATATTTAATTATGGCTGCATTCTCTTCTGCCTTTTTATTGTTTGGCATGGCGCTGGTTTATGCTGTAACAGGATCACTCCAATTTGCGGGTATTGGAGAATATCTCACGACACACAATGGAACGATGCCCTTGCTTTTGTTTACAGGCATAGGTCTTATGATTGTAGGTGTAGGTTTTAAATTAAGCGTTGTGCCCTTCCACTTATGGGCTGCTGACGTTTATGAAGGAGCACCTGCACCAGTAACAGCATTTATAGCTACGGTTTCAAAAGGAGGAATGGTTGTTTTTTTGGTTCGCTTTTTTCAGGAAGCAGGAGGCGTTAATTATTCATCAACAATTTTCACAGTTATCGCTATCGCTTCTATGCTGGCAGGAAATTTTCTCGCATTGCAACAAAATAATGTGAAGCGCTTGCTTGCGTACTCCTCAATATCCCACATCGGATATTTACTGGTAGCATTTTTAGCGGGTGGCGCATTAGGTATGGAAGCAGTGAGCTTTTATCTGGTAGCATACTTCCTTACAACTGTGGGAGCCTTTGGAATACTGGTGACATTATCCGACAAAGATCGGGATGCGGAATTGATCGATGATTACAAGGGGTTATTCTGGAGACGTCCTTTAACAGCATCCATTTTTACAGCCATGCTCTTGTCACTTGCAGGTATTCCATTAACTGCCGGCTTTGTGGGTAAATTCTATATTGTAGCAGCGGGAGTTAGTACTGAAAAATGGCTGTTGGTAATTATGCTAGCATTAAACAGTGCCATCGGCTTGTACTACTATATCAAACTCATTGCCGTTATGTTTGAGCAGCAATCGGAAAGTAAAACAAAAGTGGATGAAGTACTTCATCCTTCCATCTATATTATCAGTGGTGTTACGATGGGAGGACTTGTCGCATTGCTTTTATGGATTGGAATTTATCCGAATACGTTAATGGTTATCATTAAAGATTTACTGGCCATCAATTAATCAATGCATCCGAGCGCTTCCGGAATTATTGGACAAGAGTAAATAGACGCTGCCATCTCACAACAAATAGACGTTGCCGTTTAGTCATTAAAGTTAATAATTGATGAATTGATTTTAACGATCGTAATATGCAATTTGATGGTTGTTAAAACAGATTGGATTTAAATGTCTTAAACTCAAATAGGTTTACAGTTTTTGGTACAAACAACAATTTAACGCTTAATCCTATATCGATATCATCTTTCAAAATCTTTGGATAAAGCTGTATTTTCGTACCACAACATTTATCATATTACAGCATAATTTACGCTCACAAAATAAAGCAAACAACTTTTAAGTAAATCTACAATGATCCGGTGGCTCATCTTTTTCTTAATGTTCAGTTCAACAGCGTTTTGCCAACAATTATTGGAGGGGACAATTATAGATAAGGAAACCGGAAAACCTGTTCCATTTGCATCTGTTGGTATTGTGGGTACTTCCAAAGGAACAAGTTCCAATCTCAACGGGCAATTTTCAATTTCAATTAACGGGCCAGTTCAACTTCAAATCACATCTATTGGTTATGAATCACTCAAAGTTTATTCAATTGAAGTAACCTCACAGATTCTACTGAAGCCAATTGTGACAACCCTTGACAACATCGTTATTTTTGACAAGCCCATTAATGCAAAGAAGATTGTAAAAAAAGCGTTTGCTAATATTTCTAAAAATTATAATGATGAACCCTTTCTGCAGAATTTTTTTTACCGTCACTATTGTAAAGATGATGGTGCCTATGGAAGATTGATCGAAGCGTCTGTTGAAGTCTGGAAAAACAAAGGTTACAAATTACAACAAAAATCAGCAGGCGAGAAGGAAGAGATTCGCGTCACTCAACTCAGAAGAAGTTTAGATAAAACTGAACTGGCACAAGGCCATGAGCCCATCTCGGTCGGAAATATTTTACAAGCTGATTTAGTAGGATATCAGGAGCCGGAAAAAAGTGAGCACATGTCTTTTTATGCTACGGTGAGCAATCTCAAAGCCGATTTAGAAAGCTATACCTTTACATTCAATGGCATTACATACTATGATGGCCAGGAGGTTTACGAGATAAATTATATATACAAAACAGACTCGGTACTTACTACCTCCGGAAAATATCGAATACGAGCACAGGCCAATGGCTCTTTGTTTATTACAACGGATAGTTACGCCTTTATTAAAACAGAGGATGTAAAATCATACGGAAACAATACCATACGAACCCTGGCTTATTATCGAAGTTACATGGGTCAGTATTACCCGTACCATTTTATACTGGATGGCGAAAATGTTAATTCGGACAATAGCACACATAGCTTTCACATCGAACTAATGTCTGTTGAGATAAAAAAATCGGAGGAGAATAAATTCTCCGGGCACTTGCCCACGCGAGAAGAACTATTGAACATTCCATACGATTCTGTTTATTGGACTTCCAGCACCATTTTAAAAACCACTCCATTGGAAGATGAAATTATTCATGATTTGGGTGGCGGGACTTCACTAAATAAGCAATTTTATCGCTATCAGCAATATGAAATGAACGTTCACGATGGAGGTAAAAACGGAGAGAAAAAGTTCAATTGGCTTAAGGAAGACAGCAAAGGCAATCGCATACTGTATCTTGTTTTTTGGTCTGATAATTTCGTATCGTATCTGGCGGAGCTTGAACTCGCCAAGCAACTTCATCAACAATACCACAACAAAATTACTTTTGTATTTCTTTCCACTGATGATGATGATAACCGGTGGCAGCAAATAGTACAGCAGTATAACTTCTCCACGGATGGCATCATCAATTATCGAATTGGCAGCAATTCGCAACTGACAAAGTCATTTAAGGTAAACGATACTCCAGCATTTATTTTGGTGTCGCGAAATGGAGAAGTGTTTGATTCAAATGCAAAGCGTCCAAGCGATCCGCTATTGAATGATGATTTTAAATTTTTGATTGAGCAGAAATAAAACGGCTCTTCAATAAAACAAAAAATAACATGAAAATAGGTATAAGTGCAGACCATGGTGGTTTTGAATTAAAAGAAATTATCCAGGTATTCCTGGTAAAGTTGGAATATGATGTTGTCGACTTTGGTGCATATAAATTGGATGACCAGGATGACTATCCCGACTTTGTTGCTCCATTGGCAAAAGCTGTGGCCAGCCAGGAAGTGGAAAGAGGAATCGCCATTTGTGGGAGCGGAGTAGGCGCGTGCGTTGCAGCAAATAAAGTTAACGGAGTAAGAGCGGCTTTAATTCACGATCATTTCTCGGCACATCAGGG
>JBDTTT010000184.1:0-9054 GCA_039930485.1 Chryseolinea sp. | reverse complement strand
TCTCAATTTTATGAAGTCTCCCTTATAAATAAAGGGATCCCCAATTTGTTCAGTTCTGTATTGCGTATAGAACGTGCGTGGATTAATTGGTGTACCAGCATACGGCAGTCCGGTACTTTCTACAATACCATCAACACCAAAATTTATTCCATCACGACCAACCAGTGACTCTTTGGATAGCCCTTGTCTCGTCCAGTTTAAATTTGATGACGACATTATTTTACCACCTGCCTTCCAATCAAACATAAACATTAAACTAAGTTTTTTATAAGAGAGCGTGTTAGACCAACCGCCCGTCAATGTTGGAAGTCCACTACCAAAACTTACATAATTTGCAGACCCTTGAACTAACCCAGCATTGTTAAATAGAATATTACCATTAGCATCTCTTTTGTACGTTTTTGCAGAAAGTTGATTCAATGGCTGTCCAACTTCGTACACTAATTGTCCCAGGAATTCATTCCCACCAAAAGAGGTTTGAACGAATCTGTTAACTCCTGGTGCTAATGAAAGAACTTTGGATTTGTTGTAAGCTGTATTAAAGGAAGTTGTCCATCTAAAGTTTCCTCTCTCTACCGGTACAATATCAATTAAAAATTCCATACCACGATTTCTCAATGAGCCCGTGTTTTGTAAAGTTGTTCCATAGCCAGATGCATTAGAAATGGCAACAGGTAAAATCTGATCCGTTGATGTTTTGTCATAAGCTGCTATGTCAACTCCCAATCTTCTATTAAAGAACTTCGTCTCTAAGCCAATTTCTTTCTCTGTAACAGTAAAGGGTTGGAGAAACGGATTAGGAGAACTGGTATTATTTATTGTACCTAATTTCTGACCATTAAAAGCGGCAGCCACTAAAGAGTAATTTAGTTGGTATTGATTGAAGCCAACCCCAGATGCACTACCTACCTGAGCCCATGATCCTCTTAGTTTACCATATGATAGCCAACTTTGTTCTAGTACTTCAGAGAAAATAAAACTTCCAGAAACCGATGGATAATTTTTAGTATTATTTGCTGGGTTTAAAACGGAAAACCAATCTTGTCTGTCCGTTACACTTAAATAAATCATTCCCTTATACCCAATTTCAGCAACACCATAAAACGAATTAACACGTCTTCTGTCAATGGAATAGCTATTGGTTGATGAAGTCACTCCATTTTGCAGGGAATATATCCCCAATTCCACAAAATCTGTTACCCCCTGACTAGTAAAGCCATAATTCGTTCTATAGGTATTTCCACCCAAACTTACATCAACAGAAAAATCTCCAAACTGTTTGTTAGCACCTAAAAGGAAATCAGCATTTATCTCGCTTCCCTGATCGGTATTTACATTATAGGATCCATTATACCCGGTACCAGTGCCATTAAAGGGATTATTAGTTCCAATACCTGTAGGAACATTAAACTCGCGGTTAGAGACAGAGTAATCATAATTATACCGCCCCTGAAGATACAGCCAATCGGTGAACTGATATCGTAACGTAGTAGTTGCCAACAAACGATTTTTGTTTTCTTTGAAGAACAACCTGGACATCGAAAAGTAAGGATTGGTCAATGTAGTTTGAAATCCATTAGTCGGATTTTCTGTTATACCATTCGAAGGATTTAGCACAACTCCTTTAAAAGCTGAAAGTGGTGTGGAATTAGCCATCCTATAAATGTAGTTTGCCTCTCCATTCCCTTGAACACCCACTTGAGGCGGGTTTACATTTTCTTCATGACCATAATTTGCATTAACTGTTATTTTGAGTTTTTTAGTGATATCATAATTGAATCCAATGTTGGCAATCTTTTTAGAATACTCGTTATTGGGAGTAATACCGTTCGATTTTAAATTTGAAAACGATGCTCTAAAACTTCCCTTTTCATTTCCAGCAGACAATGCTATTGTATTCGTGAATGCTTTTCCATCTCTGTAAAAGTCTGTAACCCTATTCCGATCTGCTGAGTAAGGTCTCGAAACACCATCGAAATTGATAGTAGCTTCTCCATCCAATTTTTCACCCCAACCATACATTCCTAAGCTGGTAGCCTGAGCAGCTGTAGCTGGCCTAAGTCCTTTTGCCTGAGCAACATTCCAATCGCCCGCACCATATTCCATCTGCAAGTCAGTATAATCCAAAGCTTTGCTTACTGTATAGTCAGAAGTATATTCTATACCAACTCCCTGCCCCTTTTGACCGGATTTAGTAGTGATGATAATGGCACCATTTGCAGCTCTTGAACCATACAGGGCAGCTGCCGTAGCTCCTTTTAATACAGTCATAGTTTCAATATCATCTGGGTTAATATTTTGCATACCATCGCCACGATCACGCGTGGCATTACTACCATCTGCACCCAGTGCTCCTTGGTCCATAGGCAAACCATTTAGAACGATCAATGGGGAATTTGTGCCCCCTGAGAAGGCAACTTGACCACGGAGGCGTATCTTCGTACTTCCGCCAGGACCAGATGATGGAGGTGAAATGTCTAATCCAGCCACTTTTCCTTCAAGAGATGCCATAACATTAGTAGTTCTGCTTTTAACAAGTTCATCACCTGAAACAGAGGCTACTGCATAGCCTAACTTTTTTGACTCCTTTTTAACACCCAAGGCAGTTACTAAAACCTCCTCTAATGATGTAATATCCGGTACAAGAGAAACATTGATGGTTGTTTTTCCATCTATAGAAACCTCTTGCAAGGCATATCCAACAAAAGAAAAAACCAAGGTAGTTGATGCTGATGGAACATCGATTGAATATGATCCATCTGAGCCAGTAACAGTACCATTCGTTGTACCTTTTACAACTATATTGACTCCCGGAAAAGCAACTCCGCTCTCGTCAGTTACCTGGCCTCTTATGGTAAGTTGCTGATGGGTGGATGGTGGATTAGAAGGCCTAAGGCCTACACCTCCTCCGACCGTTGCATAGGTCTTATTACATACAACCAATAGCAGTAGTATGCTGAGTGAAAAAAGAAAGTAGCGTTTTCTCATATTTATAGGGTTTAATTGAAGTGTACTTTTTTACGATTATTAAACAGCACGAATGTATAAGAGCTCATTCTTATAGACTTCCAATAAACTACAGCGATGATTTTTGCACACGTTTGCACAGATTACCATTGATTGAGCTATTCGGAGAGAGTTAAATACAATTCAAGTTTTTGAAACTTATTGTGTTAAAATTAATGTCCTAGTCGAATGAGCTATGCATAGAATCTATGTTAACGGACAACAAATTTGATTTATTCATGGAATTGAAAATCGATTTTGAATCTGGTTGATAACATAAACATCGCTGATCATTGTTGTTATTAGTGATAGGACTGAGCTAGCAGAAGACTAAAGACAATAAGTTGTAGAGAGATTACATAACACGAACCAACCAATGTTTCAGCAGAGTTTCAGCACCAGAATGGTCTTACGATTTGACTAAATGCGCAAACGTTTGCGCATCCAGTCCTTTTCATTTCCTATATCTTTCCATCGCCTGAGTGCAATAGGCGCAGTGATCAATGAATAAAAGCGAAGTGACTTTTTTATTAGAACTAACGGAATTGTCTTAGGATCAGGAAGCATTCCGACTTTTCTTCTATAGCAATCAGGCCGCCATTATAAATTAATAAGAATGAACTCTACAATTCTATTTTATAATCCAGGAATGACCTGCTGGTCTTTCAAATAAACATTGGTGAATTGCATGGAATTGCTTTGAGATAATAAAAAAAGTGTACTGACCTCTCACCTCAAAAAGAATGAACACAAACAAGCAAAGACGCAAAATTGAGTTTAACGGTAGCCATAAAGATGATTCTTTACTGATTGGCAATTTTGGCAATGTTGAATTTACGGCAAAAGGAATTTTTGAACTCTCTGGAATGATCTACTCAAAGCAGGCCATTGAGTTCACTGTTATTGGTGAAGGTTTTATTCGTTTTCATGGAAGTTGCAGTAAAATCTTCATCCACCTGGTCAAAGGAAATTGTATTCTGGATTTCAGCAAACTCACCAGCAGAGAAGTGACTTGCGTCTCGTTGCGTGACAATTCACAAACTATCCTGGGTCCTACTGAGATAATATGCAGGGCGAATCTTCAGGATGACGCAATTCTGAAATACCATGGAAAAGCCCGCTTGCAAAGCTATTCAATACTTGGTAACTCAAGAATTGAAAAGATCTTTGAGTTTGATCAACATTACGCTTAAGCTTCAATTTGGAAATCGAGGCTACTTGAGTCATTGATGAGTTTAGCATTCCTTTAATACAATCGTCAATGGTCAGGCTAAAGGATTTGATTACAAAATAAATCCATTACACGATCCTCCCCTATTCCTACTATGAAAAATTGAGTCCTGAATGATTAACGTATTCCGCTGTCATTCTAAGATTTCGTCTTCAATCGAATTACCGTTAATGACATTGGTGGAGTATTATATTCAAATTTCCGGGCCAGCTTAAATAATGAATTCACTGGAACTATGTGCTGCGGTTGGTCAAATGTATTTTCAGCATCTGCCGCTCCTGTTAGTTGTGTAAGTTCTGCAGTCGAATTAATATTCTTAAATCTTGTTAAATTTACTTTCATCACCTTTGGCGAATAACCTGCGTTCACCAATTTTAAAATTACATCACCCGACACATCATCCTTAACACAAGATGCTAAAAGTGTAGAATCGTTAAGGTTCATAGATACTACATTATCGAAGTAGATATTTCCCTGATTGACGGAGAACATTTTCTGTATATAATAATTCGGGGTAAGACAAATACGGGTGTTATCAAAAAAGATCATGTCAGTTGTCCATTGTGTATGATTCGTTTTTGCAAGTAAAGGTGCATACGAAGCCATGCTCACCACATCGCCATTGCGTTCAAGTCCAACCATGTAAGCTGCTTCTGAAATGGCATTCTTCATTTTATTTCCCCAGGATGCGTATTCGCCCAAATACACTTTCGATTTGCTGCGATCATAGGTGTCATAACGATTAAGATTTTTCATCATCCAATCGGGATCCTTGTAATAGTGTTCGTCTATCACGGGTATGTTTTGATAGTCTGCATACTCCCAGCCTTTTGTAAAATCATCGCCATCCGGAAATGGTCCTGATGTTCCAATCACGGTAATCTCAGGATGCTTCGCCTTCACGGCATCGAAAATCAATTTGAAACGCTCCTGAAACTCAGGTGTGATTTTATCTTCATTGCCGATACCAACATATTCGAGATTGAACGAAGCAGGATGACCGGCAGCAGCGCGTTTAGCGCCCCATACAGAAGTAACGGGACCGTTAGCCCATTCAATAAGATCCAATACTTCCTGAATGTATTCAGCCATTTCATTTAATGGAAGTGATCGTTGTCCGGTACCTCCAATGCGCCAGGTGCCACCGGAGTTCTGACAACTCACTGCAGCCGGTAACACAGGTAAGGGCTTCGCGCCAATGTCCTCACAGAACTGAAAATATTCGTAATAGCCCAGCCCTAGAGTTTGATGGTATCCCCAGAGGTTCTTTTGCTCAAGACGTTGTTCAATGGGACCGATTGTATTCTTCCACCGATACATATTTCCCAATCCATCGCCATGCACCAGGCACCCACCGGGAAAGCGAATGAATCTGGGCTTCATATCGGCCAGAGCCTGTGCGAGATCAGGTCGGAGTCCGTTTGACCTATTCTTAAATGTATGCTCCGGAAAAAGAGAGATCACGTCCATCGCCAACTTACCTTTAGTTATTGCCAAGACGACCAGCGATACCGTGTCATGACTAGTTGTTGATTTAAGACTGACTGTATACTTCTTCCACTCGTTGGATGATGTTGAAATTTTTTCTTCCGCCAGAATTTTTCCCTTCGGTGTTTGCAGGCTTACGGTTAAAGCAATAGGTTCATTGGTAAGCTGACGTGCAAACATGGAGAAGGTATATTTATTTCCTTCACGGACAACCATTCCATCAAACCCGGTGTTTTTTATTCCCACTCCAGAGGGACCAGTATGCTTTTCTTCTTTACCTACATGCTCCACATTCAACACAAGATAATGAGGATTGTTAGGGTGCAAAGGTGACGATGTTTCAACATTGAGCGATCCGTAAGAAAATCCAGGTGTGACATATTCCCAAGAAGAAAACGAACTCCATTCTCTTTTGGAAGTTGGACTGTATTCGAAGGATCTGTTCTGAACAAGTTCAGCATACAATCCTCCATCCGCTGCATAATTGATGTCTTCGAAAAAAAGTCCGAACAGATCTTGACTGATTTTTTTTGATGTCGTAGAAGATTTCTTTTCTTGAGCTTGAACCGATGCGATCATCGATAATATGCACAACGTCACCATTAGGCTGATTTTGAAAGTGCGGTTCTTACGTTTCTTTTCAATTTGTATCTTCATCGTATTCTTTGTTTATCTAAACTGTTCTCGATATAAGTCTTAAGCTATCGAGTTTCGCTTACAACTTCATGGATTCATTTTCAGTAACAAGGCTTATCTATTGCAGATGGATTATTCTATTTTTCGAATATACAATGCCCTTACATCGACCACTGTCGGGTTATGCATATGGCAAAGTTGAAAACCAATATTCCCTTCTGTAAAACCAGCTTCGTGTACGATATCAATTGTCTTAACACCATTCAACCATGCTTGAATATGATGTCCTTTGGCTATAATGTAGTATTCATTCCAGTCATTTTTCTTAGCAAGCTTCATGGCCAGGGAATCCGGATATTTCTGCACCATCTCCCCTCTGCGTTCTTCCCAAAGTGAACCCCAATATCCCTTTCCCATATCAACCTGATAGCCTGGGGCATCATCCCAACTGGTTGGGTTTATGCGAATGCAAACGCCTGAATTAGCATCGTTATCGCCAACCATTTTTATTGAAACAAGCAATTCAAAATCACTGTAAGATTTTTTCGTATACCCATAATGATGCTCCTTTTCCTTGCCAATCTTACCCTGTAACGAATTATTACTTAACTGCCAAAACGCTCCTTCAAAATTCCATTCATTCGCAGACGACAGGAGGTTTTCCCATCCCTTCCCCTGAGGCTTATTATTAACCAGTTTACCAGACTTTGGTAGTGCGCCATTTAAAACCTGACTCTGCACATTGGCAGAGATGGACAATAAGAGAGCGGCTATTACAGCAAGGTGATACTTTTTCTTAATCACAAAACATGAAAGTGTTAGCATATAGTTTTTTTTAAAGTTTGATGATGTCTCAAAAAATTCTCTTTAACCCTATGGTCTTAAAATACTTACCACGCCAACCTAAGCAATGACACGCCTTGTCTTGGCAAGTCGAACGAAAGCGTTGCTCCTCCATTTTTTAGATCTTGCCATTTGGGTGATGCATATAGTTGTAATTGCCCTGATTTTTCCAGGACCCGATATTGTTCCGAAGTAACCTGTCGGGGACTACCCATTGCTTTCCATTGTTCAAACGAATTGCTGAAGTGATCATCCACACGATAATGTTGAACTAATACTCTGTTTGCATCAATTCCATCAATCATCAACTCAACGGATACCGATTCTCCGGCAATATTATCGTCATGATAGTTCCACACCATAACGGAAATTGAATTCTGATTTTTACTGGCCATCGCAAATACATCACTCTGCGCCTTTACCCCATTGGCAATAATATCTGCGGCAAGTAAGGCATTGGCGGATTGAACTGAAATCCGTTGCCCGCTCATCATACCGAACATGCGGAATACATTCAGCACGGGTTTGTCAATTCCATTTGTTGCTAAATCGCGAAAACCAGCAAACCACTCTTGGTCTTCAAACTCGAACGACCAACTTACTGCGCCTTTCAAATTCACATGATGCTGATCCATCAGTTCATATATGCGAGCAAACGATGCGGCTGTGTAACTGGAATACATCGTGCCATTTCGGTAGCCGTATTTGGGATCTCTTTTTTCAGAGCACGCGGCACACCCTTCCGGATCACATTCGCCAATAATGATGGGGATGTTTTTTAATTCAGGAAACGAGTTGACCGCTTCAAACGCACGCTGTATATCTTTCAACTGTACACCCATGTTCATGCGGATGTGACCCTCAACAAATTCAGGATTTCCTTTCGCATGAAAACCGATGTACTGAAGCGGTGTCCCAATTTTTCCGGTAGCATAGTTCTTACCACGCAAACAATGTTCAATGAAATCTGTCAGATACTTATAAGCCTTCTCGCTTCGGGGACTGGTCGTGTGCGGGCCTCCAATAGTACATTCAGCACAGGCACGTTTCACACCATCCGCTGCATAATCGTAAAGTTTGCAGTACTCTTCCAACGTTCCGGACCAATATGGAATATCCGGCTCATTCCAAACTTCCCATAGCCATGTTGTAACCTCTTCTTTGCCATACCGCTCTATTGAATGTTTTACCCATTGATAAACCAATTCTCTCCACTTATTATAATCCTTTGGAGGGTACGTCCAGCCAGTCCATAAATTTCCGCCTTTGCTCCAGTTATGTTCGTACGGTTCCGGTTTGGAAGAAAGGTCTTTTGGCATAAAGCCGATTTCCATCAACGGCTTGATGCCACGTTGCACATACGTATCGACAATGCTGTCAACAACCGTCCAATCATAAATAGGTTTTCCTTTCTTATCTTCTTTGTACGCATCGGTGAAACCCCACTTAAGATCCATGCCCGGACTGTTTCCTTTTGAAGTAAGCAGGTTATGCGTTCTGACATACACAGTCGCTGGACTTAACTTCGTTAACTCCGTCAGAAGTTTCTGGCCGTTTTTCTGTGTCGTATAGTTCGGCTCATCATAACCGAAGTAAGACCAGAATGGAACCATCTCTCCTACTGTTTTTGATGCATCCGCATGAATGGTAACTTTCCGTTGTTGTGAAAACAGCAATTGGGGAAACCCAAGAAGAATAAGTAATAGTGAGATACGGTTCATATAAGGTGTTTTTACTTTCCGGAGTCTTGTCAATCATTAAAGATCAATGCTGCAAATTGGTTAAGTGATCTTCTCCATGTCTGCCACTCGTGTGATGTTCCCGGGGATTCATAGTACACGTGTTTGATC
>JBDTTT010000183.1:0-9125 GCA_039930485.1 Chryseolinea sp. | reverse complement strand
AAATGTTCAGCTATTTCCTTGTAGGTCATGCCATGCTTGCGGCTCATTAGAAATGTCTTTCTTGCGTGCATGGGTAGTTGCGCCAGTGCCCGCTTTATTTGTTCTTCCAATTCGCGCGCTTCCAATTCACTATCCGCAGCCGGTGCGACCTTGCCATGACCAGAGCGATTTACAATTTCGCCCATAATCCGATTACGGTTTCTTCTATCGCGTTCGTAATTGATGGCTTTATTATGTGCCGCCCGGAAAAGGTATTTCCGGAGTGGAGGAAACAGGTTTAACGAATGGCGTTTAACCCAAATCGCAGTGAATAACTCTTGCACGATATCCTTGGCTGTATCATGATCTGGAATAAAATCTTTCACATAATCATAGACAGCTTTGTGGTGAAATTTGTAGAGTAAAGAAGACGCAGTTGTATCGTCTACACGGAGCAGCTTTAGTATTAGGTCATCGGTATCGGTATGCTCATCAATCATTGGTGTCGCCAACAGTTTCTAATGAATTGATATACTTACAGAAGAACAGCCTTCTAAAATACGAATTCGTTCACTTATACAAATTGACATGTGTCATTTTTCAGTTCGGGTATCCTTCCGAACTATTAAAGCAAACGATTGATATAAGCCGTGTCGTATTGCGCTAAGTCAACGATATGACACGCAGAATTAGGCAATACCCTACCTTAGGACTCTAAAACGTTTAAGCCTGGAACCAGCAGTTGACAAAGGTAATGTGGTAAGCGATTACCAGTCCCTCACAAAACAAGAGGGCTTTACACCAACCGTTATTTCCATGTTACTCTCGTTTCAGGATCAACTATGATTTTCACAATGGGCAAGAACTTCTATTCAATAATTTGAGTAACAGATTGCATGCAGATGCGCAAAATTTCTTAAATTCACATAGGCGGGGAAGAATACTGAATACCTAGTTTACTAATAGTTTACTAATGAAATAAAAAAGCCCCAATACGAAGAGTACTGGGGCGATTTAGAGGTCTCGAGCGGATTCGAACCGCTGTAGAAGCTTTTGCAGAGCTCTGCCTAGCCACTCGGCCACGAGACCAGTTAATTTTCGATTATCGATGTGCTGATGATCGATGGGTGTGAGTTTTGGGTGTCGGTGTGTAAAAAAACACTGCGGCAAAACTATTAAAAACTGCGTGGATTGCAACGCGATTAAAAAAAGAAAAGGTGATGCGCGCATGTCGGCATCACCTTTCTTTCAATTTTATAAAAGCTTATTCAGCCTTTGGTTCTCCACCTGTCATTCTATCTTTCAACGCACTAAGCGCTTCAAGATCGCCTAAGGTAGAGCGCTCGTTCTGTTGATTGTTGCTTTGAATAGCATTTCCTTTTACAGGCGCTTTCTTCTTAGCTGCACCAGCAGCAGGTGCCGCTGATTTCTCTTCGTCAGCAGACCAGATTGCTTTGTGTGATAACACTACACGTCTGTCTTCTTTCGAGAACTCAAGAACTTTGAAATCCAATGATTCACCAACTTCGATTTTAGCATTGTCTTCACGTGCTAAATTCTTAGCAGCGCAGAAGCCTTCAATACCGTATGGAAGTTCGAGAACAGCACCTTTATCATTCTTGTTGATGACAGTACACTTGTGTACTGAACCAATCGTAAAGATGGTTTCAAAAGTATCCCAAGGATTTTCTTCAGTGTGCTTATGGCTCAACGCCAATCTGCGGTTTGCAGCATCTAATTCAAGAACCTGAACGTCCATTGAATCACCTACCTTAACAAACTCAGATGGATGTTTGATTTTCTTTGTCCAGCTTAAGTCAGACACGTGAACCAAACCATCGATACCTTCTTCCAACTCGATGAATAAACCGAAGTTAGTCAAGTTTCGAACGATGCCTTTATGTTTTGTACCAACAGCATACTTCGAAAGAACATCTTGTCTTGTCCAAGGATCTTCAGTAAGTTGTTTAATACCCAATGACATCTTGCGCTCATCGCGATCCAATGTCAATACCACCGCTTGAACTTCATCTCCTACCTTCATGAAGTCTTGTGGATTGCGTAAATGTTGAGACCAGCTCATTTCACTTACGTGGATCAATCCTTCAACACCTGATTGAAGTTCTAAGAATGCTCCGTAGTCGGCTACGTTAACGATCTTACCTTTCACTTTCGAACCGATTGCCAGTTCAGAAGCAAGCGCATCCCAAGGATGAGCAGTAAGTTGTTTCATACCCAATGAAATTCTCTTCTTCTCACCATCGAAATCAAGAACAACAACCTTAACCGTTTGGTCAAGTTTGAGAACTTCTTCCGGATGATTGATACGACCCCAGCTAATGTCCGTGATATGCAATAATCCGTCAACACCACCCAAGTCGATGAATACACCGAAGTTGGTCATGTTCTTGATCACACCTTCCAATACCTGACCTTTCTCAAGGTTCGATAGGATGGCGGTCTTCTGTTGCTCAAGATCTTTCTCGATCAATACCTTATGCGATACCACTACGTTGTCGTTGGTGTAGTTGATTTTCACAACTTTCACTTCAATCGACTTGTTAACATAAATATCGAAATCGCGGATAGGCTTCACATCAATTTGTGAACCTGGTAAGAATGCTTCGATACCGAATACATCCACGATAAGTCCACCTTTTGTTCTGCGTTTCACAAAACCTTCGATGATTGTATCTTTATCCAACGCTGTTTGTACATATTCCCAGCCCTTCACTAACTTCGCTTTTCTGCGGCTTAATGAAAGTTGACCCATTGCGTCTTCACGCTCTTCAATGAACAAATCAACGATATCACCAATCTTAAGGTTGGTCATATCTTTAAATTCAGCCAACGGCACAAGTCCGTCAGACTTAAATCCAATGTTTAAGATAACATCACGGTCGTTGATACCTACTACTGTTCCAGATACAACTTCGCCTGTGTTAACAGTCGCTACAGTACCCGAATACAATTGATTCAATTCCGCTTTCTTTTCTTTTGAATAACCTTCGCCAAAACCTTTGCTTGCGAATGCTTCAAAATCAAATTCGCCAGCAATTTGCTGAGCGTACTTTGCTTTTTTCAATTCAGAAACTGGAATCGCTTCTGAAGTGATTTCTTCTTTTTGTGCAGATTTGATTTCGGCCAAGGGATCTTCCTCATCGATATCAATCTCAACATTTGTTTTTGCCTTTTTTACCGGTGCTGAAGCATCTTCAACATCGTCAGACCTTTTAACCTTTTCTGCAGGCTTTTGTGCTTTTGCCATAAACTAAAATCGCCCTTTTTACATGTAACAACCGGGCTTGCTGCTACAAATTTGGTTTGACTATGCTTCCAAAACCTATTGGAAGACCAGCTCAGTCGAGCGGGGTGCAAAGGTAGAAAAAATGTGCTTAATGGCGGCAATCCAGCATACTATGTTTGACAATTACCATAGAAAAAGTCCATTCTGAATATCAGAATGGGCTTTCGTATAAGATTGATCTTTCACTTTCTATGGAATGTCCTCAAATCTCAGCGTTCCAAGAGCATAGCTCATGAGCAACCGCTGAAACATTAAGGTGAATTTTGCACTTTGGAGGTCTCCCTGGGCCTTAATATAAGTCTGATTTATGATAGACAGCTGAACGATATCGGATATACCAAGGTCATATCGCTCTTTCTCCGTTTGATAAGATAGTTCAGCAGCTCTCAACTGAGCATTGGATGCTTCATAACTAGTTCTGGCATCACTAAAATTCTGGTACGATCTCATCACATCGGTCTTCACAGTTACCTCTGCATTTGTGTTGTTAATCTGAGCATTTTCGTACGTTACTTTTGATAAAGCTGTTCGAGACCTATACTGCCACGCATTGTAGATAGGGATAGTAACACTGAATCCATAACTCAATTGCGTGTTATCCTTGGTGAATTGATCTGAGAAAGTCCGGTTTTCTTCTCCATGAATGTAGTTGTATCGGGAACCATAGGATGCCCCTGCATAAATGCTTGGATAGAAACTTCCTTTTGAAGCTGAGTATCCAAACCTGGCGGCTTTCTCAGTATAACCGGCTTGCTTGAGATCACTGCGATGCTCAAGAGCAGTAGCATACATTTCGCTCAGTGAAATACTGTCGCTCATCAGTGTGTTGATGTCCCAATCCATTTCCGTGATTTCAAAAGGAGTTGATGGATCGATCTGTAAAGTTAATGCTAATGTATTTTTATCATTCTTATACGTATTCAACGATCGCAGCAACACAAGCTCTGCGTTTTTCACTTGATACTCTTGATTATACGAGTCAGACTCAGCCTTGCCTCCCACTTCAACCTGAGTTTTAATTTGTTCATACCGAACTTTTTGTGACTCAAGATTCTCCTCGTTAATCTTAATCAATTGTTTATCCAGCAGACAATTCAGAAACTGACCCGAAACCAGACTGATCACATCCTGTTGGGATCGATTTACGCGATACAATTGTGATTCATTTAGATTAACGGCTTGCTTGAAAGAATTCACCATGCCCAGTCCGGTAAACAAAGGCATATTAGCATTGATAGATCCGTTCACAAAATCAATAACACCATTCACAACTTCGCCACGGTTTTGGTTAAATGAATTACCATCGTTTCGATATGCGCTACCTTGCGCGGAAATCGTTGGACCGAGTTGAAGCATTGTTGACGTTTTGTTAACCTGCGTATACGCCAACTGATTTTTTTGCTGATTCAGTGCCACATTATTTTTCAACCCGATACTCACTGCATCTCTAAATGTGAGTTGACCAGGCACCCCTTGTGTCTGCGCCCTAAGAAATAATGGCATCGTAAACCCGATCACAAAAACTATCACTATCCTCTTCATATTCTCTATCAATTTAATTTACCAATTCATCTGCGGCAATCGCTCCATCGGCTACGCGAACAATGCGCTTTCCATATCGTGCATTTTCTTCTGAGTGCGTTACCTGAATGATGGTGATGCCTTCGTCATTTAACTTCTTAAAAATCTCCATGATTTGTTTGCCCTGATCAGAATGTAAATTCCCGGTAGGTTCATCGGCCAATAATAATTTCGGTTCACCTACAATGGCGCGGGCAATACCCACTAATTGTTGTTGGCCTCCGCTTAATTGCTCTGGAAATAAATCCTTCTTCGCCACCATGTTAAAACGATCTAACATTTCAGCTACCATGCTCTTACGTTGAGCACCACTTACACCTTTGTATAAAAGTGGTGTTTCAATGTTTTCATATACCGTAAGCTCATCGATCAGGTGATAGGCTTGGAAAATGAAACCTATGTAATTCTTATGCATCTCCGACTTCTGCTTCTCGCGCATTTTATGCACGGGCTCATCAAAGAAGTAATACTCTCCTGCTGATGGCTCATCGAGCATACCGATGATATTCATTAAAGATGATTTACCGGCACCACTGGGTCCCATAATCGTGACAAATTCCCCTTGATTAATGGTGAGGTTTACCCCTTTTAAAATGAATGTGCGCTGAAAACGGGAGTCAACATACTTGTCTATGTCTGTTAGTTTAATCATGGTCTAAAGTCGTAAAATGTATGGTTAAGGGGATGTTCCGGCCATAGTTGCCAACAATAATGCCAAGGGAATTTTTGGGGTTTAAAGGCTGCAAAGGCGACTAGAATGGATTCTGCTCGTCCGGTTATGCAAAATGGTGTCCGAAAACGGATGGGAGTGGCAGAGCCGCGTTATCGGTTAATGGTTATCAGTTAATCGTCTTAAGGTTGTGGTTCGCTGGCCTAAAGCAAGAACAGTTAAGGGTTGAGGTTTTGGCTTACGTACCCCTGAACCCACTCCCACCCCCGATTAACAGATAACCATTAATGGATAACGATTTCTAAAAAACAACCGGGTAAAGAATGACATCCACTCTTCTGTTCATGCGCATGCCTCTATAGCTATCATTTCGATACACGGCATTGTCAAGACCCCAGTCTTTGATGGATATTTTGTGTTCGGGAATTTCCTTTTGGATGAGTAAGTATTGAACAGCCTCACTCCGCATTTTAGAAAGCCAGTCGTTAAAAGCTTTGCCACCGATTGGATCAGTATGACTAATTAACTGAATATTATATTTCTCCAACAGATTCGGAACAGAATCAAGCCATTGATAGAGTTCAATTTGTTGGAGTGTGTCTATCTCATAACTACCTCCTCCAAAGAAAATGCTTTTCCTGATTTCGTCCTGCTGCTGTGCATACAGAGTGTATGTACACAATGATACAAGCAAGATGATAACCATTCGAAACATGAAATAAATTTACACTAAAGTCGAATAATTCTGACTAAAAAATAAATCCTTTGAATGAACTCTAATTTCTATTCGTTAGAAGCAATACACGAATCTCAAATTTTTCACGTAAAGGCGCTAAGCGTAAAATGCATCCCTGTCAACAACTTGCGCATTTCATAGTCTGGGGATTGATTCGTCAGCGTTTTTTCATTTAAGGATGGCCACTTTTGAATTTCCAGCGAAAATGATGAGCGATCCCTTTCGAGCTTTTCGAACAACGTGAAAAGATTTCTCATCGGACAGCGGTTTCCAATTGATTCCACCATCTTGCGAAATGTCAGTACCACTTGGTCCTGTAGCAATCATTAATTTTTCCGTAATGTATTCTACGCATTCGCGATAGCCACGTGTTGGTACCACTGGTTTTAACCAATGCTTACCTCCATCGATTGTATAAAAATTATGATCTATAGATAAAGAATCCTTCACGTAATCTCCACCAACAACACTAGCTTTTTTATCCTCCCAGAACGAAACCGAAAAAATACCCGTAGTGCTTTCTCCATGAATCATCGGAACTGGAATCGGACTCCAATGAGAACCTTTGTCGTTCGACATCCATAGACGCGAAACTTTTCCACCCGTAGCGATCACAATCTTTTTATTCTTCAAACAACGAATACCCGTACCGCTTGCTGCAAAGGATGCTTCTCCTTCTTCAAGCATTGGACTAGTAGATACTTCTTCCCAATGCTGTCCACCATCGCTCGTGCGGAGCATCAACATTTTTCCTTGAATGGGATCTCCATAGATAATACCCTCCTTCTCGTTCCAGAAATCAATCCCGTCAAAAAAGGCATCTTTGTTTTCATTGGTGTAGACTGTTTTCCAATTTGCTCCGCCATCATTGGTAATCAAGATATTCGCAGGTGATCCTGAGTTTGCCACAATCACCGAGGTTGCACTAAAAGCATACAGTGTACGGAACTCCGCTTTCTCAAAACCTTTTATCTGGTTGAGCGACCAACTGTTTCCTCCATTGGTCGTTTTGCCCAGCCAACCACTGCTTCCGCTAATCCAGGCCACACTATCATCCACCACCGACATACCTCGGACGGAAGTTTTTACGTTTAACTCCTTGGTCATCAATTTCAAATCCTGACCCAATGCGCACTGGGCAATGAAGAAAAAAAACAGAACGAACTTTTTCATAAAATGAAATGTATGTCTTTTAAAATACGCTGCCAAAATATTCCTCAACTTTACAGTATGCAAAAGGTTTTTGTATTCTTTCTCATAATCGTTGTCTCGGGCGCTTGTCATAAGGGCGTCTATATGATCCAAAGTGATTTCAGTAAAGTTGCTTTTCCTGTAGCCCCTGATTACAGCGATCCTACACTCTGGGCTTCACTGCCTACGAAAACAGATGCAGCCGATAGCGTGCCCAGGAATTCGAACATAAAAGAAATGCAGACCACTGCGAAGGCTGATGTGTTTTTTATCTACCCCACCATTTTCACAGAAGAGCCCACCAATCAATATCAATGGAATGCCGATGTGAGGGATAAGGATCTCAATCAGAAAATTCAAAGCAGTACCATTTTAAATCAGGCTAGTATTTTTAATGGGTCATGTAAAATTTATGCACCCTATTACAGACAAGCTCACCTCTATTCATTCTATACTCCCAATAGAAGTGATGGGACAAAGGCACTAGACCTTGCTTATCAGGATGTGAAGGCTGCATTTGAATATTACTTATCCAATTTTAATAATGGTCGGCCTTTTGTTATTGCTTCACACAGTCAGGGAAGTTATCATGCCGAACGACTGCTGAAAGAATATGTGGATGGAAAGCCTCTACAAAATAAATTTATTGCGGCTTACTTAATTGGAAGACCCATCAAACCGGATGCCTTTGCCAGTATTCACGCTAGTCAAAAACCGGATGAAGTAGGCGTATGGGCGAGTTGGAATACCTTCTCCAGAAATTATATGCCGAGCAATTACAATACGTATTTTAAAGGAGCGATGTGTACCAACCCTTTGCTCTGGAATTCAAGCGACAGCTTTGCGGCTAAAGAATTAAATCAAGGTGGTGTTGCACTTCATTTTACATATGCGCCTCAACTAGCAGACGCACAAATTCATGATGGCATTTTGTGGACGAACAAGCCTTACATTAAAGGACGCCTTCTGCTTCGCACAAAAGTATGGCATCGGGCGGATATGAATTTCTTCTACATGAACATTCGCGAAAATGTTGCGCTGCGAATTGAGAAATATTTTGAAGGGAATAACTCTTCCGCTCCAAGTGGAGAATAATTTGTTGATGTGCTAATGACTTGATCGAAACTCTTTCCGTACAGTGAAGTGTACAGATTCGGATAGTCGATGGATATCATTCCTCGAATGCAGTAAAATTTAACGGTTTATAAAAGTGGTTGATGGTTTGTAAGAGATAATCAAACCACTGTCACTATGAAGACGCTGATCGCTATTTTACTTTGGTGCATTCTCTTTGCGCTTTGCTGGCCACTTGCGCTTGTGATGATTTTTCTCTTTCCGATTGTTTGGCTGCTCTTATTACCCTTTAGTATTGTTGGTCTTACAATAGGATTGGTCTTCAAACTTATTGGTGAGATCTTAATGCTTCCTTTTCGGATTGTGCGCGCGCTTTAGTTTATTATTGGTGTCGGGATGTTTCAATCCAAAACATGAAGCGTTACCCAATATCGATAGGCAACCAATGCTTTATCAAACTTTGAAAGTCGGGTGATATCGCGCTTACTGTATCGCGGAAGAATAACGGAATTAATCTTCGCCAGAATTTTAAAGATGGATTTAGACATACAAAAATAATTTAAAGTGTTGCCACCGCTTTGAGCGGT
>JBDTTT010000182.1:0-9156 GCA_039930485.1 Chryseolinea sp. | reverse complement strand
CATTACCTCGCTGATGATTTTGATACCCGACTTTCGGGCAAGTTTGTACCACATCTTCAAACCATCCACACCGAGTCCGCGAAATGCATAAGGAGAGCTTCGAGGTTTGAATACACCACCTCGCATAATGCGAACTCCATTGCTGATCAAATGATCAATGGTTTGCTGAACTTGCTCCTCTGTTTCGATGGAACATGGTCCGGCCATAATTGAAAGTGAACCATCTCCTATTACAACACCATCACCTAAATCAAGTTGAGTATAATTTACCTTCCATTTTCGTGATACGAGTTTGTAATCATCGGATACGCGATGGATGTCGGCAATGCCTTTCATTTGTCCGAGTTGACGGATGTCGAATTCCTTTTTTCCGATACCTACCAGATAGGTATTCTTCTGCGTAGTTACATCAGTGGTTTTATAGTCCAGACTTTTGATTTTCTGAATAATAACATCTTTATCAGCTTGACTGATATTTTTCTGCAATTGAATAATCATGTGCGATGAGAGATTAAGATAGAAACATTAAGCCTTGAATTGCTTTACAAAAGTTTGGATGTCAGTATCCAAATCTTTTGAATCATTCAGAAGATTTATAAAAGCACTTCCGATAATAGCACCAGAGCTATATTGCGATGCATTCACAAACGTAGACTTGTTTGAAATTCCAAAACCAATGAGGAATGGATTCTTAAGGCTCATGTTTTGCAGTCGCTCAAAGTACAGGATCTGTTCTTTTGAGAATTCACCCTTCGCACCTGTAATGCTGGAAGCCGAAACCGCATAGATAAATCCTTCTGTTGCGTCATCAATCTTTCTAATCCGTTCTTCAGACGTTGTCGGTGAAATCAGAAAAGTGTTGCAAAGATTCAGTGAAGCAAAAAGTTCTTTGTATTGTTCTTCAAATTCATGCAATGGAAGATCTGGAAGGATAAGTCCATCAACAGCGAGTGCTGAGATGTCCTTTGCAAATTTCTCAACACCATATTGTAATACTGGGTTAATATATCCCATGAGAATAATGGGAAGCTTTACTGTTTTACGGATCTCTTTTATTTGATCAAGCAACAGATGAAGTGTCATTCCATTATCAAGTGCTACCTTGTTGCTGGCTTGTATGGTTGGTCCATCCGCAACGGGATCAGAGAACGGAATACCAATTTCAAGGATATCGGCACCGGCTTTTTCAAGAGATTGGGCAATGGTTATTGTATCACTCAGCGAAGGAAATCCTGCAGTATAATATACATTGATGATGCTCTTCTTTTTGCTAGCAAATAATTCGGTAATTCTATTTTTCATATATTGTGATAGTCTTAAGTCAATGGTCAATAATTGTAAATCATATATCCTTAATATTTTCCCCACTTGATATACGTCTCCAAATCTTTATCTCCTCTTCCAGAAAGATTCACCACCACAACATCATCCTTCTCAAATTCAAACTGACTTAAAGCTGCAATGGCATGTGCCGATTCAATCGCGGGAATAATACCTTCCAGTCTACTCAACTCGATACCAGCATGCATGGCTTCATCATCCGTAGCACTTACAAACTTTGCACGACCCACTTCACACAAGTGCGCATGCAACGGACCGATGCCCGGATAATCAAGACCAGCCGAAATTGAATGTGGCTCTACGACTTGCCCATCTTCAGTTTGCATCAACATCATTCTGCTGCCGTGTAACACTCCAACTTTTCCAAGTACTGTTGTAGCTGCTGATTGCCCTGAGTCTATTCCTTTTCCTGCAGCTTCGACACCTACTAATGTTACATGCTCATCTTGCAAGAAGTGATAGAATGCACCCGCTGCATTGCTTCCGCCACCAACACAAGCAAATACATAATCCGGAAATGGATTGCCGATTTCTTCCTGTAACTGCTTTTTGATTTCTTCACTGATCACCGATTGAAATCGCGCCACCATATCAGGATATGGATGTGGGCCAACTACTGAACCAATTATGTAATGGGTATCGGTTGGATTGTTGATCCAATGGCGCATTGCTTCATTAGTGGCATCTTTTAACGTCATGCTTCCGCTTAAAGCCGGAACTACCTTTGTTCCTAGGATGCGCATACGTTCAACATTTGGCTTCTGACGCTCCATGTCAATCTTGCCCATGTAGACCGTGCACTCCATACCCATAAGTGCACACACTGTAGCTGTAGCAACACCATGTTGACCAGCTCCTGTTTCTGCAATAATCTTCTTCTTGCCTAATCGTTTAGCTACTAAAATCTGTCCGATGGTGTTGTTGACTTTATGTGCACCAGTATGACAAAGATCTTCCCGCTTAAGGTAAATGGTTGCACCATACTTCTCTGATGTTCGCTTTGCATGATACAAAGGTGTTGGGCGACCAACATAGTTTTTCAGCAAGTCGTGAAACTCTGCTTTAAAATCTTCCTCTTGAATTATCCTGAGATAATTATCACGAAGCTCTTCTACATTCGGATATAACATTTCGGGAATGTAGGCTCCACCAAATTGTCCGTAGTAACCGCGTTCATCAACTGTGTATTTCATAATGCTGGAATTCAGAATTTAGAATATAGAATTTCGTTTAGTCGTTTTACTTTTTGTAAGTCCTTTACTCCGGGACTCTCTTCTACCCCACTGTTAACGTCAAGTGCATGAATATTCATGCTATTCAATTTACTCACCTCTTCAATATTCTCTGGTGATAGGCCTCCACTAAGAAAGAAAGGAACTTCCTGGTCGTATTGTTTTAGCAAATCCCAATTAAAGGTTGAGGCATTGCCACCATAGTGTTTACCTTTTGTGTCGAACAAGAAGTAATCAACAACCTTCTTATAGAACTTCGTGATTTCAAAATCAAAATCATCTCCAACGGAAAATACCTTAATGATCCCAAGACCGAATTGACCCAACTCCCCGCACTGAGATGGAGTTTCATCCCCATGCAGCTGAATGTAATCCAGATTAAATGCTTTCGCCTTATCCAGAATTACAGATGATGTTTCATTTACAAAAACTCCCACGCGTAGAATATCAGGTGAGAGTTTAGCTGGTAACACAAAATCATCTCCTACAAACCGTGGTGATTTTGAGTAAAATATAAAACCAAGATAATCGGGATTCACAGATGCCACATCCACGATGTTGTTGGCATCTCTCATTCCACATATCTTGAGTTTCACTTTCATATTAAACCAATTAACTATTAACAGATAATTGTCTCAGAGACTCTGTAAACCCCCTGGCGGCAATCTCCGGTCGACTATGCTTCATGAAATTCTCTCCCATCAAAAAACCTTCATAGCCAAATTTTTTCAACTCAAGAATAGTCTCGGGTGATGAGATACCACTTTCTGATACTTTCACTACTCCCTTGGGAATCAGTGGTGCGAGTCTCTTGGATATGTCTGTGCTCACTTCAAAAGTCTTGAGGTTGCGATTGTTTACACCAATCATATTGGCTCCTACTTCGAGATTCTGCTTTAATTCTTCTTCATCGTGAACTTCGAGTAACACCTCTAATCCAAATGAATGTGCCAGTGTTGTGAACTCCTTTGATTGTTTAGGATCAAGTACAGCAGCAATTAACAAGATCGCATCTGCGCCAATTGATTTTGCTTCTATAATTTGATACTCATCAATCGTAAAATCCTTTCGAATAATAGGACAGAAATTAAACTTGCGGGCGATCATCAAATCTTCATTACTACCACCAAAGAATTGCTTATCCGTTAGAACAGAAAGGGCTGATGCGCCAGCTTGCATATATCCAATAGAAGTTCTTTCTACAGAAGCATGTGCATTAATGATTCCCTTGCTGGGTGACTTCCGTTTAAACTCAGCGATAATTCCAGTCTTGTCTTCGCGCTGAATGTATTTGGTCATCGATACAGGTTGTGTAGCGAAGTAAATGCTTTGTTCCAGCAGCTTCACTGGATACAGGCTCTTTCGTTCTGCTACTTCCTTGCGTTTATGTTCAATGATTTGATCGAGTATGTTCATGTTCAGTTCAAGGTTCCAAGTTTTAAAGTTCAGGCTCACAGGCCATAGTAGTCTGTGGATATTTTATAATTCTGTATTTTATCTTGCTACTAATGTCTAACGACTCCCTACTAATTCCCTTCCATTAATTTCTTAAATGCATTTAATGCTTTGCCTGACTTCAACGATTCACTCGCTCGTTCCATAGCCTTTGCAATACCTTCTTTCTGATGTCCACAAAAAAGCGCCATACCCGCATTCGCTGTGATCGCAGCATTTTGTTCAGGGGTACCTTTGCCATTCAATACATTCATAAAGATGTTGGCTGACTCTTCTATTGCATTTCCACCTTTGATGTCATTATACTTCAATTGAGGTAAGTTGAGATCAGCAGGCTCGGCAATTTTCTCACCACCATTAAAGAAATATTTGAATGATCCCGTGAGTGATACTTCATCATATCCATCAAGCGAGTGAAGTATTACAAAATCCTTATTTGTGTTTTGATAAAGGTATCCATACTGACGTGCAAGCTCAAGGCTAAAAACACCCACAAGTTGTCGTGTTGGAAAAGCAGGGTTCACCATTGGGCCTAACATGTTGAAGAATGTTTTTACTCCAAGCTCTTTTCGAATGGGTGCAACATTCTTCATGGCCGGATGAAACAATGGCGCATGCATAAAGCAAATGTTAGCACGATCCAGACTGCGTTTCAACTCATCTACATTGTTGGTGAATTTATATCCGAAATACTCGAGCAAGTTTGAAGATCCGCAAGGAGAAGACACACCATAATTACCATGCTTCGCCACAGGCTGCCCTGCTCCTGCCACAACAAATGACGATAGTGTTGACATGTTAAATGTATTCTTTCCATCACCACCCGTTCCGCATACATCCATCACGGGTTGATCAAAATGAGCAGGAATGCAAAGCTCCAACATCGCATCGCGAAAACCCTGAAGTTCGTCAACGGTTATACTGCGCATCATATAAACCGTCATGAATGCAGTCGTTTGACTTGGATTAAATTTACCTAATGCCAAATCAACCAGAACTTGTTTTGCTGTGTCTTTCGTTAAGGAGCGGTGTTCTATTAAATCGTTAAGGATCTTTTTCATTGTGTCTTGATAGTTGGTCGTTGTTGGTTATTCGGAATACATCGTTTTAATTTTTTAACCAGTTAGCAATCATCTTCGGTCCTTCTGGTGTCATTATAGACTCAGGGTGGAACTGTACACCCTTCACATCATACTTCACATGACTCAATGCCATCACCAATCCTTCTTCATTGGTAGCTGTAATTCGTAAATCAGGTGTAAAGCTTTCAGGAAGCACTGCCCATGAATGATAATGCGTTGCCTGAAAAGATGATGTAACACCTTTGAATAGATAGTCGGAAGAATCGGTTACCGTGGCAACAGAGGTAACACCATGCAATACTTTCGGAATGTTATAGAGCTTTGCTCCATACACTTCACCAATTCCCTGATGCCCCAGGCAAACACCTAATATACTTTTAGATGATCCGTACTCTTTCACCACTTGCTTCATAATACCAGCTTCATCGGGAATACCTGGGCCAGGCGAAAGAAGAATCTTATCATACTTCTTTACATCTTCCATTGAGATTTTATCATTACGATAAATATCGAGCGGATGATCAAGCGCACGAATAATATGAACAAGATTGTATGTGAATGAATCGTAATTATCGAGGACGAGTATTTTCATTTTTCAGTTCGAGGATTATACTTCTTAGATTGACTTTACTTTTGATTTTTTGTTACCGTTTCCGGTTGCCAGCAACCGGTGACTGGCAACTGGAAACCGATAACCCTTTATATTTTCTCCGCCATTGACACCGCTTTACGCAATGCCGTTAGCTTGTTGTTCACTTCCTGCAATTCACTTTCTGCACTTGATTTCGAAACCACACCAGCTCCCGCCTGACAGATCAGTTTATTTTCATGACTTAAGAACGTCCGGATCATGATGGCATGATTGAATGAACCATCAAAGCCAATAAACCCAATAGCTCCACCATAAAAGCCACGATTGACATTTTCGTATTTGTTGATCAAAGTCATTGCCATGTGTTTGGGTGCACCCGATAATGTTCCGGCAGGAAAAGTATCCGCAGCCATGCGTACCACAGAGCCATCTTTCTTAATCGTACCGGTCACCTTTGAAACTAAATGGATAACGTGTGAGTAAAATTGAATTTCCTTAAACACTTCGACATGAACATGATCTGCATTGCGACTCATATCGTTCCGCGCAAGATCGACCAGCATAATGTGCTCTGCATTTTCCTTTTCATCAGCCGCAAGCTTCTCTGCTAATGCCGCATCTTCCTGGTCATTACCGGATCTTCTGAATGTTCCCGCAATCGGATAGATGTGTGCTTTACCATTACTTACTTGCAATTGAGCTTCCGGAGATGAACCCAGAAGCTTGAAACTTCCATAGTCAAAATAGAATAGATAAGGCGATGGATTAATCGAACGCAAAGCCCTATATACATTAAACTCATCACCCTTAAAGCCCATCGTGAATCTCCGCGACAATACGATTTGAAATACATCACCACGGAAACAATGTTCTTTACCTTTCTCAATTACTTTAAGGAATTCTTCGTCCTTAAAATTTGAAGTCTCACCATCAGTTAAGGTAAAGCGATAGGTTGAAAAACGGTTGCTGAAAATTATCTGTTCCATTTTATCAAGCGTAGAGTGAGAACCACGCTCCTCTCCCGCTGTTGGTTTATCAATCTCATGTTGAAACAGACTCATCTCGTTGGAGAAATGATCAACCACAATAACGTAGCGATACAACTTGTATAAAATATCCGGGATAAACTCTTCCGTTTGATTGATGGATACATCTTCAAAAAAGCGAATAGCATCGTATGACATATACCCAAACAATCCGTTGTTAGCATATTTCGATTCAACATGATCAGGCTCAAATGAATTTCTGAAATCTTCCAGCAATGTAGTAACCTGTCCAACTTCAGTAAGCTCCTTCTTAGTTGATGCTCCATCGGGGAACCTCACCTCTACTTGATTTCCTCTTACTTGAAAAGACGCAATCGGATCGCAGCAGATGAAAGATAAACTGTTTTCATGTCCATGATAATCCGAACTCTCCAGTAAGATACTTCCCGCATACACATCGCGAAGTTTAAGATAGATGTTAACTGGCGTCAGGGTATCTGCCAGAAGCTTTTTAGAGTAGGTTTTTAACTTATACTTCATAATGGTCTGTGTTCGTCAAGTTGTGTTTCTCCTAAATTGAAAAGGGTATAAAAACAAAGAAGGTCTGCTGTGAACAGCAGACCTTCAAGGCTTATCGTTAAGTCATAGTAAGGCTGTTCACATATCGATCATCGATCTGTGCCACCACCATGCTATGTTTGTAAGTTTTATCATTTAATTATACCATTCTCTAATTATGCTTCCGCTTTTTTCTTTGCTGGTGCCTTCTTTGCTTTTGGAGCTGTTGCTTCTTTTGCTTCAGCAGTCTTTGGCTTGTTTGAAGCGTTACGCTTTAACTTCGCTTTGATTGCGTTCTTGCTTCTTGAAACACCGAAAGAACCTATCGTTCTTTTTCCTTTTGCTGTTTTTTTGTCTCCTCTTCCCATTACATTAAGTTGAATTACGGGGCAATAATAGTAAAGTCTGAATTTATTACAAACTTCTTCAGAAAAGTTTTAGGATATATTCATGATCAATATAGTGTTTACGTTGCCTTCAGTGCCTTAAATAGATGCAAGCCTAGTCTGTAAGCAGCCAACCTATCAACTGTTAAGGTATTACAGGCATACTTAATAAATCACACGTTTCATTACCTTTGTGAATTGAACCTATGAACATGCGGACAGGGAAAGAACTGATTCAGGCGAGTAAAGAGTTTACATGCGAAAACCGGTTGAGAAGCTGGTTGGAGCTTCTCATAACGATAATACCGATTGTATTGCTTTTAATCCTCATCTTCCAGGCCCAAACGCCCATGATTCTCAAGCCTGCCTTTAGTATTTGCTGTGGGTTGTTGTATGTAAGGCTATTCGTAATTTATCACGACTATCAGCATCGCGCCATTCTTCAAAACTCGTTGCTTGCCAATGGAGTTATGAAAATGATAGGTATCTTTTTACTGGCCCCTGAAACGATTTGGAAACGTTCACACGAACACCATCACAATAACAATTCAAAGCTTACAATTGCAGGCATCGGCTCATACCCTACTATTTCGAAACAACGATTCTTATCACTTACGAAAAAAGAGCGCCAACTTTATCTGATCAACCGTCATCCCCTTACGGTCATCTTCGGATATGTTACTTTGTTTATTTATTGGTTGAATATAAAATCATTGTTCCAAAGTCCGAAGAAACATCTGGATTCCTTGTTGGCTTTGGTACTTCATGTGGCTGGTGCTGCTGTTATACTTTATTACTATGGAGTTATTATCTTTTTATTGGTTTGGTTTGTTCCGTTCTTCATGGCATTTGGAATTGGATCTTACTTATTCTACTGTCAACATAATTTCCCGGGTGCACAATTTCGTGAGAACCACGAATGGAAATACGATCATGCCGCATTAGCATCAACCAGTTTAATGGAGATGAATCCAATTATGCAATGGTTCACTGCCAACATCGGATACCACCACGTACATCATTTGAATTCCAGAATTCCCTTTTATCGATTGAAAGAAGTGGCCGACAAGATGCCAGAGTTACAAGATGTATCCACCACGTCATGGAATTTATTCGAAGTAATACGTTGCTTCCGTCTTAAACTGTGGGATCCTGAAAAAGGAAAGATGATCACGCTGAGTGAGATCTAAGAGCTTAATAATCGACCGTGAACTGATCATCACTATTTTTGATTACGCTTCGCTTGCACATTATATATCCTGAATTTTATATTCGCAATACTCCTAACCATCAACCTTTACTATTAACTACCAATTGTCACATGGGAGCCGTCAGGAATTTTAGAAGGAAAGTAAAGTATAGCCTGATCTATTTTCTTGTCAAGTTTTTTGTGATGATCTCTAACTGGATTCCGCGTCAGGCCTGGCTTTCTTTCTGTGGCGGCTTGGGTAGATTAATGGGTATCCTTCTCAGACGATATCATCAGATGGCCATCACGCACTTGACGATGGTGTTTGGAAAAGA
>JBDTTT010000181.1:0-9482 GCA_039930485.1 Chryseolinea sp. | reverse complement strand
TGGATGATACCATGAGCTTCAAAGACAAGATCTTCACGTTCTACAAAGATTTTCCTAACGAGCAGGACTTTGCTGACATCCAGGAGACACTAACCAAACAGATTTTCGACCGAATCATTAATGACATCTTTAACGCCTCGGTTGCCAATTGGTAAAATTTCTTATTTTTACCATAGTCAAAGCATCCGGTGGACAAAATTCAATTTGCAACTGTACTTAAACACTACTCTGATAGTTCAGAGCAAGAGGCGCAAGAAGTTCTCTCTCTGAAGGGTCTCTTTCCGTATAGCCAGATGTTGCATGCCCTTTCAGCACGCGTTTCAAAAGACCATGGGTTCAGTAACCAGCAAAACGAATTGCAACTGGCTGCGGTCTACGCAGCAGATCGAATGGTCTTAAAAGAAATCGTCACGAAAGACTCGCCCGAACGCACTGAAGTCATCACCACGCAAGTGTTGAAGAAGACAGATAGTAAAGCGACCTCTGCTCCCATTACTGACGCTCCATCTAAGGTTAGTATTTTACCTAAGGATTCTTCTGATGATGTTGCAGAAGAGGTAATGCATGACCTGGAACGGTTGAGTGAGTTGAAACATAACTTCGAGGCGCTGTTTATTGATCAGCCCAATACCAAGCTCAAAAAACCCATTATTCATAAAGAAAATCCAGTGGTTGAGCCTGAACCTGTTCATCTCGATTCTGGTCTAACCAAAAAACAGCGGATCATTGAGCTAGCAAAGTCGCTCCAGGCAGAAAAAGAAGCTGCTCAACCTTCTAATGTTGCTCCTGTTGTCCATAAGAAAAAGGTAAATCCAACCGAAAAGCTGATTGAAGAGATTAAGACTTCTAAAAAGGAAATTGAACCGGAGGGCGAAAAACTGAAGGAACAAATCCAAATCATCGATCATTTTATTAAGATCCAACCCTCCATCTCAAATGTTAAGGAACGGGCGCAGCAAATACCGGCTGGAGATCTTTCCACCATCAAATCAGGTGAGTTTGGGGAGAATATCGTTTCGGAGACATTAGTAGAATTATTGATCAAACAAGGCAAAAAAGATAAGGCTATCGAGGTTTTGAAAAAGCTAATTTGGAAGTTTCCACAAAAAAAGGCTTTCTTTGCGGCTCAAATTGAAGATTTAAAGAAGTAACCTATGTATTTATTAGTAATCAGTCTCATCCTTTTGTTTGCCGTGCTGTTGGTATTGGTGATTTTGGCTCAAAACTCTAAAGGTGGTGGACTTACCAGCCAGTTTGGAGGCTCTTCAGCAAGTAACATTATTGGCGTAAAGAAAACCGGTGATTTATTAGAGAAATTAACCTGGGGTTTTATTGTTGGAATTATGGTTTTGGCCTTGTCAACTAACTTTATAGACTCGACTCCAACAGGTACTACAAATGAAATATTAGAAAAAGCGGGGGAACAAGCTCCTGCGTCTACTACTCCTCCTGCCGGATTAGATTTGAGCACTGAACCAGCAGCGACTGATTCAGTTGTCAAATAAGAAATTATGAATTGAAAACATAAAAAACCTTTCCATAATCTGGGAAGGTTTTTTTTATGTCTATGATTTCTTAGTTGGATCGTTATGAACTCAACTCGCGAAGCGCTTTTACTAGTTGATCTAATTCTGTTGGAGTAGTGTAAAGATTAGGTGTAATGCGACAACCACGAACTCCTGCACCATCAATCGCTACTGTATAGATTTTGTATTTCTTCAACAAGGTATCAGCAAGATCCGTAGGCTTCATTGATTTTATTCCAACATTAGCGATGCCACAGGATCGCTTTGGATCTTCTGGGGTATTCAATACTACATTGGGTAAACTGCGCACTTTATTAGTCCAATACTGCTGAAGGTGATGCAGCCTTGCTTCTTTTCTGTCCGGACCCAATTTCATGTAATAGTCAATCGCGTTGGCAATGGCCAAATCAGTATGCACAGGATGAGTGCCCGTGTGATTCAATCGCGTAATATCATTTTCATCACGCTGGGAATCGGCCAGCAGCGGCCATACCTTATTTACATTTCCTTTGCGAACGTAGAGTATGCCGGCACCAAGTGGAACACTAAGCCATTTGTGTAAACTGGAAGCGTAGTAATCGCAGTCTAAATCAGAAATGGAATATTGAATATGGGCAAAAGCATGAGCGCCATCGACCATTACCTGTACGCCTTTTTGATGTGCCATATCACAGATTTTCCGAATCGGTAATATTTGTCCGGTGATGTTGATCATGTGACAAATCATTAACAACTTCGTCTTCGATGTGATGGCATCCGAATACAACTTTACAATCTCATTATCTGATGTTGGATTGCCGGGTACGGATACAATCTTATTTACAACACCGTGACGATTCGCAACTTGCTTAAACATGTCGAGCATGGCACCATAATCTTGTTCTGCCATCACGGCTTCGTCTCCCTCCTTCCAATGTAAACCTCCAATAATCATATCAAGCGATTCGCTGGTGTTTCGGGTAATTATCAATTCATCAGGAGAACATCCGGCAAGTTTGGCCAGCTTCTCTACCATCATTTTCTTATTGTCGAACTGAACCGTTCGCATGTAATATGAGCCTTGGTAATTTACTTCGCGCACGTGCTCAATAAAATGCTCCAATGTTTCCTGCGGAAGAAAACTGTAATACCCATTTTCAAGATTAATGTAATCTGGTTTAAGCTTGTAGCCCTGACGAATACCAGCCCAGAAATCTTCATCCTGAGCAACATCATTTGCTGATCTGTTCTCTGTATTTGCGATCAATTGATCCAAAACAGAAATCATAGGTAAAGCGCTAACACTTAACAAGCCTGCATTTTTGAGGAAAGACCTTTTGTCCATATCGCTGGATTTTGAATATGGAAGATAGGATTTAGAAGCTTATGATCAATGTAGAACAGGTACTAGTAATTTCTGATTGTGAACGATGTTCAAATACATTTTCCCGCTGATGTCGCAGATCAAATGCAAAATGATCTGCAGTAGAGAAAGAATTTTAACTTAATCTTTAATATCTCGAACTTTTAATACAACACTCTAAACTTAATCGTCTGCTCAATAGCACGAAGTTTAGCGATTACATCTTTATCGTATTCCTTGTTGATATCCGTAATCACATAACCAATCGATTCAGTCGTCTTGAGGTATTGGCCCATGATGTTGATGTCGTTCTCGGCCAACACCTGATTGATCTTGGCTAAGATACCCGGTACGTTATGATGAATATGAATCAAACGATGTGCATTGTCCAGAATAGGTAAGGTAATGTTCGGGAAGTTCACACTATTGGATGTGCTGCCCGTGTTGATGTATTCCATGATTTTACCGGGCACAAAATTTCCGATGTTCTCCTGTGCTTCAGCAGTACTTCCACCAATATGTGGTGTAAGAATTGTATTTGGCAAACCACGAAGTTCAGATGTAAATTCTTCATCATTGCTTACCGGTTCATAAGGAAAAACATCGATGGCTGTTCCGGCTACTTTTCCAGACAAGATGTTTTCTCGCAGCGCTTGTATATCTACAACATGTCCGCGGCTAAGGTTGATGAAGATGACACCTTTCTTCATCATGGCAAATTCTTTCTTACCAATCAGATTGGTGTTTGATGCGCGGCCATCCACATGCATAGAGATTACATCGGCCTGCTCTAACACTTCTTTCATGGTTTTGCATTTTATTGCATTACCAAGTGATAAGCGTTCTTCGGCATCGTAATACAACACTCTCATTCCAAGTGATTCGGCAATAACAGAAAGCTGCGTTCCTATATTCCCGTAACCAATTAATCCGAGTTTTTTACCACGCACTTCAAAACTTCCTTTTGCAGATTTATCCCATACTCCATTGTGCATCTTGGCAGACTTATCCGCAATGCTTCTGATCAGAATAATCATTTCGGCAACAGCCAACTCAACAACTGAACGTGTGTTGCTGAAGGGTGCATTGAAAACGGCAATACCTTTCTTCGTAGCGGTCTTTAAATCAATTTGGTTTGTGCCTATACAAAACGCACCGATTACCATCAACCGGTTAGCATGCTCTAATACCTTTTCAGTGACTTGCGTCTTTGAGCGAATACCTAAAACAGAAACGTTCTTAATCTTCTGACAAAGTTCTTCCTCTGTCATCGCAGCATGATAGGTTTCCACATTGAAACCTTCGAGCTTCATTAACTCAAGAGCAACAGGGTGAACATTCTCCAACAACAATACATTAATCCGGTTCTTCGGGTACGAAATAGCAGTGTTCAATTTATTGAGGTACAAGAACTCATCCAGACTGGGTGTAATATGGTCAGCCTTGCTCTTCACGTTTTCACGTTCCACATTTTCAGTAAAGGCAAAAAACTTATTGGCAAAACCAGCTTGCTTAATTTCGTAATCGGTATAGCCATCACCAATTACATATATATCGCCCTGAAGGTTAAGCTTCTTCAATTGCTCTACCTTCCCTCCGTTGGCTGACAATGGATTCTCTGTATCAAAACCAATTACCTTCCCTTCTCTATCGAACTTGAATTCATTGGCCAGAATATTTTCTGGTTTGATTCCAAACTCCGTTACGATCGGTTCAATGAACTCTTTAAATCCATTTGAAATGATAAAAATATTATCTGCATACTTCAGGAAGAATTCCTTGTTGCGTTTAAACGATTCGGAAACACTGTCCTTCAATTTAAGGATCAATGCTGGCAAATGGTTTTTGCTGGGGGCTAAAAGGTTCAGTCTTTTTTCCAACGACTCACGAAACGAGATCGACCCATCCATGCCCTGGTTGGTAATACTGATGATTTGTTTCTTGCGTTCTTCGCGTTCCGGATGATCTGCTAACGAGATGTCAGCGAGTACATCGAAGGCTTCTACTTTAGTAAACGTACTGTCGAAATCGATTACGAAGTTCTTATTCAGTTTCATCTGTTATAAAATTGTTATTCCGGTCAGATGGAATGTCCTTTTGGAAGTAACATTCCGAATATGGTTGAAGGGCATTTCACGAACGAAAGAAATTAGATTTTTTGAAGCACTCGATGACAAGTTATGCGTTCGTTCTAACAATGAACGGCCACTTACATTTTACACTTCAATTTTACGTGCGCAAATGTAACAAAAGTATAGCGTTGGCTAGTGTTCTGTCGAGGTTTTGAAAGGATTTCATTTACCTAACAAATGATAGTAGACAAATGTCAAGTTCAAGGTTCAAGGTTGGAGGTGCAATGCTTAAAGTGCTACAAATCAATATTTAGATTAGGGAAGTTGAGACACAAATCCCCCGTGTAGCTTTTAATCACCTATCTAATCTAATATATGCTACGGACTCTAATTAATTTTATAAACCATACATACTGCTGATGTTGGGCAAACATGGCTGAACTCGGAAGAGGCTTTTATTTCTTGCGGAATATCTTCACGCGCCACATCCTGAAAACCTCTCTTCAAGAAGAACGCGTGTGCCGTCTCAGTGAGTAAATAGATAGCTGATATTTTTTTTGCCTTCGCGTGATCAATCAACTGTTCTGTAATGGATGACCCAAGTGATTGCCCGCGAATGCCAAACTTGACAGACAGCGAACGCAACAAAGCAAACTGATTATAGACTTCCAATCCGCCTGTTGCAACCGGATTAACTCCATCATAAAAACCAATTAATAAATGCTTTTTAAAATCGAGATCATCCGTTGGAAGATTAGCAGATTGCAATAACGAACGGAAAGCTGCAAAGCTCTCCGCATCGTTAATCACTTTTGAGGTTAGTTCCATGCCTTAAAGTTATACTATGATTAGGATGATTTTTCTGATTGGTGTGATTTATTGTTGCCGATTTAATAATACACTAATCGATCTGAAGTGTGTTAAATCCTTATTACCCATCTGATAGTCACTCTGCGACTTGCTATTTATCTTCTAAAAATAATATCTTTCCAAAGCGTATGCCCAAGCAACCAGTGATGGAGAAGTTTATCGATCTGTATAAACAACGACCTTTTGAAGTAAAAATCAGTCTTCTGGTTTGCTTATTGGGCGTATTGAGGGTTGGGGTTGCCGTTGTTGAAGATCTGGTTGGATCGATCGTCATCGCAGAGCTGGCTACTGATTCCTTTTTACTGATTATTTTTTTAATTCTATTTTACATTGCTTTAACCAGGCCGAACTTCAAGGGTATTCACCCCGTTGCAGGAATTTTAATGATCATTTTTCTGAGTTTCAACTTCATTGAGTTTGCGGGTGTAACAGGAAATTCTGAATTCAATATACTAGCGGCTATATTGGGGATTGCCTGTCTCTTTTCCGGCAAATGGATGTACTCCCTTACATTTATCATTGTCGGAGTCATTGCAGTATTGCAAGCCGTTATACTTTACAACAAAGAATTCATGCAATCCTTCTTTTTGTATTCAAGTGATCAGTATAGTGATTTTATTTTCAGTATTGTTTCAGTTGTTGCCATCACCCTACTTCTTAAACAGCTTGCATCCAGCGAACGAAATAAATTAGAACTTAAAATCAGTGAACTAAACAATAGTGTTAGTCTGGCCAAGGCAACGAATCGAAAACTTATCCAAAAACATCAGGAGTTAGAGCGAGCCAAAGTCGCACTGGAGTTAGAAGTAGAAAAGCGGACGCACCATCTCAATAAACAGAATGCCGCAATCGAAAAATACATTTATTATAATACCGAAGAGCTAAGAGATCCTTTGACTAATCTTTTACAAGCCGTTGATAGTTATCAAGGTAGTTCACCATTATATCCTCTCCTTCAAATTTCTTCAAGTGAATTGAAATCCGTTATTGGCACCATTAACGGAGCACTAAAGTCAGATCAAAAACTAGATCGATCTAAACTCAGGTAATATGACCCGCGATTTTGAATCTGATATTTTTCGAATCGGCCTTGTAACAAGTGCAATATACCTGATGCTTCAGTTTGTTCGCGATTTGGTTACGGTCGCTCCAATCATCAACATGTTCATCAATCTATTCTCCATTATTGTCATTGTTCTTATGTTGTATTTATCCAATTACGGAAGGCTTTACAAATGGATTAACCTCACTTTCTTCCTTTTGTTGATGCTCCCGCTATTCTCTTTCTTCTGGATTCAATATGGTGGCATCAATGGATCAGTTCCATACTTCTTTATTCTGTACTTTCTGTTTGCTACCGTTAGTTCATCGGGAATCACCGGATGGGTTGCTGTGAGTTCAGGTGTTATAATGCTCCTGTTGTTGCTCTTTTTTCCTACACTCTTTTCCGAAACGCCCTCTATCTTTCCGTTGGAAGAAAAACAACTCACTCTTGATTTCTTCGTCACCTGTGTGTTGCTCACTATTTTCACGCTGTATGTTCGAAAGAAATTCGAACATTATAGAAATCAGGCGGAACGCAGAAACAGTCAGCTGGAGAAAATTGCGTTAACACTGACGACTCAACATGAAATACTCGTTCGCGAGCAATCCGAAATTGAATCCATCAACAACAATCTTGAACAACTCATCCAGGAGCGTACACGTCAGATTGAGGATACCAACAAAGCATTGTCAGAGTATGCATTTATTAATGCACACATGCTTCGTGCTCCCCTTTCGAGAATTATTGGTCTATCTTATCTAATGGAACGTGATGCAGTGAATGGAAGTAAAAAAAAGATTTTAGAAATTAAAGAGTTGGCTGGAAGTATGGATAATGTCGTTCGAAAAATTACGGACGCACTAGCTTGATCGATTTCTTTACCTTCACCAATCAATCTCTTTCATTCCCCTTTGTTTTAAGTAGGCGTTCGTTTTACTAAAATGTTTGCAACCAAAGAAACCACTAAAGGCTGAAAAAGGTGATGGATGCGGAGACATAAGAACAAAATGTTTGTTACGATCTATCACTTGTCCCTTCTTTTGCGCATAAGCACCCCAAAGAATAAATACAACATTCTCCTTCTCTTCGGAAATGATTTGAATAACAGCATCCGTAAACTGTTCCCAACCTTTATTCTGATGTGAACCTGCAGTTGATGCCCGAACTGTTAAGGTCGCGTTGAGCAAAAGTACACCTTGCTTTGCCCAACGTTCAAGATCACCTGAAGTTGGAATCGGTTTACCAAGATCACTTTCAATCTCTTTAAAGATATTCACAAGTGAAGGGGGAAGACGAATACTATCGCGCACTGCAAAACATAATCCGTTTGCTTGTCCTGCTCCATGATATGGATCTTGTCCAATGATGACGACTTTAATCTGATCGAAGTCACAGCAATCAAATGCGCGAAAGATTTCTTTACCGGGAGGATAAATAGTTTGTGTCTGATATTCGCTTTTAACAAAACTGATCAGTTCTGTGAAATATGGTTTATCAAACTCTTTTGCTAACCGCGTTTTCCACGAAGGTGATATTTTAACATCCATAGTTTCAAAACTAAGGGCTAAAGTGATACCTGCAAAAATTAACCACAAAAGCACAGCTTGGCGGATTTAAAAACACTGATTTACAGCGATTTGATAACTCTTCGATCGCGAAAGCTTGTCTATTGCAAAAAATTAATATTTTTGATGCGAATGGTAACTGAAATTACAAAAGGCATCAAAGTGAGTGTGGAGACCGAGTACCAACCGGCCTACTCCAGCCCAAGCCAATACCATTATGTTTTCACCTATCGCATCACCATCGAAAATCAAAGTGAATACACCATTCAATTGATGCGTAGACACTGGCATATTTTTGATGCTGGATTTAGTCAGCGTGAAGTAGAAGGCGAAGGTGTTGTTGGGCAGCAACCTGTATTAGAGCCTGGACAACTCCATCAATATGTATCCGGATGTAATCTGAAATCCGGAATTGGAAAAATGATGGGTACCTACCAGATCGAACGCGTGATGGATGGTTCAACGTTGCAAATCAATATTCCAGAGTTTACCATGATCGCCCCGATCCGTTTAAATTAAGTGACGGAGAAATTCTTTCAACTCAAATCATTTATTACCTATTGGCTCGATGCCGTTGATGCACATTCGCTACATTCACCTTTTCTTTATAATTTCTACACGAAGGTTGTTCTATCAAAAGAGATCAATCCGAAATACAATTCAATAGAAGACATTCGGAATACATTATTAAAGGATGAACGCATCCTAACTGTTTCTGACTTTGGATCAGGTTCTCAGGTTCTAAAAAGTTCTTCAAGAACCGTAAGGGATATTGCGCGAACGAGCTCAAGTCAGGGGAAGTATTCAAGGATTTATGCAAGGCTTATCTCCTACTTTCAATGCAAAACTATTTTTGACCTTGGAACTTCACTCGGCATTAATACACTCTATTTAGCTTCGGGAGAAGGCAGTGAGATTACAAGCTTCGAAGGTTCACCTGAAGTAGCAAGTGTTGCACGTCAATCCATTGACAGATTAAACTCCAGAAACATCCGCATCATAGAAGGTAATCTCGATACTACCTTGGCAATTGAAGTTCAAAAGATCAACTCTATCGATCTG
>JBDTTT010000180.1:0-9488 GCA_039930485.1 Chryseolinea sp. | reverse complement strand
TGTCCGAGCTTCCAGAGCAGATCACAAAAAAATCGGCTATTGAATTTTTGACCTTTCGAAGATCCATTACCACAATGTCAGCGGCCTTTTTTTCCAGCATTCCCTTCACAATTACATCGCTCAGTATTTCCGAACTTGCTCCCTTCCTTTTCTTGGCCATTAAACTATCTTCGTTTTTGGTTCAACTACAAAACTAATCAAAATACCTTGTATAAAATTCCGGCCAATACGGTTTTCATGGGCAAGAATCTGGTCTTTATGCCGGAATGTCATTCTACCAACGACCTCGCCCTACAACTCTGCCAACAACAAAAGGCATCTGAAGGTACTGTCATTATCACGGCCAACCAGACCGCAGGCCGGGGGCAGCGCGGAAATACCTGGCATGTGGAGCCGGGAAAGAACCTTACTTTCTCCATTATCCTAAAACCGACCTTCCTGTCTATACAAGATCAGTTCTACCTTAATATCATTACCGCACTGGCCATTCATGATTATTTAGTTGAAAAAACGGATGCTACCATTCGAATTAAATGGCCTAATGACATGATGGTAAGCACAAAAAAAATAGCGGGCATACTAATCGAGAATCAGATACAGGGAAACTCTTTCTCCAGTTCGGTGGTCGGGATTGGATTGAATATGAATCAGGAGGCTTTCAACATTAGTACAGCAACCTCATTATATCAGCTATCCAACCGTGTTTATGATTTAAATTTTGAATTAGAACATATACTCCACAAACTTGAGGTGAGATATCTGCAATTAAAAAGTGGTAAGGAAAATACATTGTTCGCTGATTACTTAAACGTGATGTATTGGCGACACGAACTTCATACTTTTGTGGCCAATGATCAGTCGTTTGAGGGAACCATTGTGGGGCTTGATGATCTGGGGCGATTAAAGATCAACACACAACAGGGTGAACGCATTTTTGGAATGAAAGAAATACAATACCAACTGACTGCACACTAAACCGGAAGACATTACACTATGAATATTTTTAAAGAGTCCAGTCGCATCGTTATTACTTGTAATAAACGTCTTGCACCTTATCTGGAAAAGGAAGTAGAAGCGTTGGGTTTTGAACTTACAAGAGTGTTTGGAACAGGTGTAGAGTTGCAAGGCACGGTGAACGATTGTATCAAGCTCAACCTAAATCTTCGTTGTGCGAGCCAAATACATTATTCATTGATGGAATTTGAAGCGAATGATCCGGATGAATTGTATCGTGGTTTAAATGATTATGCATGGGAAAATATTTTAGCATCGGATGGTTATTTCTCAGTGACATGCAATGTAGATAATCCCACTATTAACAATACGATGTTCGTAAATGTAAAGGTGAAAGACTCCATCGTTGATCGTCTGCGCATGCTTACCAAACAACGTCCTGACTCGGGTCCTGATTTAGATAAAGCTGTTATCCATTTATATTGGAAAGATAACAACGCTGAAATTTTTGTTGACACCTCCGGACATACATTAGCAAAACACGGCTATCGAAAAATTCCTGGCAAAGCGCCAATGTTAGAAGCATTAGCTGCGGCAACGATAATGGCCACTAAGTGGGATTATCAATCTCCTTTTGTGAATCCAATGTGTGGATCATCTACTCTCGCAATTGAAGCTGCATTACTCGCTACCAATAGAAGACCGGGACTATATCGAGATAATTATTCTTTCATGCACATGGTGAACTATACCGCTAGTGTGTATCAAAAAGAAAAGGATAATCTTCAGGCACTCATTCAAGAAGTTCCGGGACTAAAAATAATTGCCACTGATATTAGTGATGATGCTATTTCGATTTCAAAAGTAAATGCTGAAATGGCACGCGTTGAAAATTTAATCGAGTTTGCAATTTGTGATTTTGAGAACACCGAAGTTCCGGAGACCACGGGTGTTGTTTTCTTTAATCCAGAATATGGTGAACGCCTAGGTGAAGTTTCCGAACTGGAGATTACCTATAAACGCATTGGTGATTTCATGAAGAAGAAATGCAAGGGCTACAGTGGCTATATCTTTACTGGCAATCTTGACCTCGCTAAAAAGATCGGACTGAAAGCCAGTAGAAGAATAGAATTCTATACTGCCAAGCTGGATTGCAGGTTGTTGGAGTATGAATTGTATTCAGGAAGTAAGGCCGTGAAGGAAGAAGTAAAAAGTTAATCGTTAATGGTTAATTGTCTTAAACCCATCTATTCACTATAGAATCTCGGGCTCCCTATTAACTTTTAACAATTAACTATTAATCACTCGTGACTTTAAAGAGAATTCGCATTATAGCATTGTAATTGAGAACGCATGTCGGAAGCTGAACTACAGCAGGAGTATGAAATACTCGAACGATCAAAGAAAGACTCAAAGGCTTTTGGCGAACTCTATGAAAAATATTTCGATCGCATTTTCCGGTTTGTTTACCGCCAAACCGATGACGAAGACCTGACTTCTGACCTCTGCTCGCAAACTTTTTTGAGTGCGCTCAAAAATGTAGAACGCTATCAATTTCGAGGCGTTCCGTTTTCAGCGTGGCTTTATAAGATTGCCAGTAACGAAGTGAACAAACATTACCGTAAGAAGAAAAAGGTAAAGGTATTTAGCATAGAAGAAATTCGTGTACGCGAATTGATGGAGCAGGCTAATGAAGATTGGGATGAAGAACTAATCGAACGCATGTTGACGTTCTTAAAAGGACTACCAACCGAAATGCTTCAGGTATTGGAACTTCGGTTCTTTGAAGACAAGGATTTTAAGGAAATTGCTTTCATTCTCGACATCACCGAAAGTGGAGCAAAGATGCGCACCTACAGAGCGATTGATCGCTTACGCAAACATTTTAACTTGCATATTAAGTACGATGGGAAGGAATGAAATACGACTGAAAAGGCAAAAGCTAAGTTCCGGCAGAATTGCACGACACCGGAACTACGAGCAACTCATGGAGCTACATGAACGCCAAAAAAGAATTAAGCGTACTACATCTTTCCTTATCTATTTCGCGATTTTCACAATTTTGATGGTGTTACTCATTACGATTATTATGATGCGGCAATGGGAACGTAAAGAAACAAAAGATAAAAAAGCAGTAATTGAACATAGCGTGCCACACAATAAAACTTGAAAGCACCACTCAAGAAATAATCAATTCATAATTCTCTGCGACCTCTGTATTCTCTTCGGTTAAATTTCAACCACAGAGAATACAAAGCTCAACGTAAATTAAATCTTAATCGTTTTCCATCTCCCTCTTCGGAATAGCATAATGGCTGCAATGGCCATTGCTGATTCGGCCGTTACAATGGCGATGTAAGTTCCATTCGGACCAAACTCTAAAGTCTTTGCCAAAAAATAGGCGAAGGGTATTTGAAATAACCAGAAGCCAACAAAACTCAATATTGTTGGTGTTCGTGTATCGCCTGCACCGTTGAATGATTGATTGACTACCATTCCATACGCATAGAAAATATAACCGATGCTTACAATCTGCAGACATCGTGTTCCATTTAATAACACGGCCTCATCTTCCGTAAATAATCCAACAATTTGTTTTGCCAATGTCAGGAATATAATCGTAATGCCAGCTAAAAATAGCATGTTGATAAAACCAGTTCGCCAAACCGATTTCTCTGCACGATCCGGTTTACCTGCGCCTAAATTTTGTCCGACTAATGTTGCTGCTGCATTCGCCATTCCCCATGCAGGTAGTATCGCAAATACAATCACACGTATCCCAATGGAATATCCTGCAAGGGCAACACTACCAAAGGATGACATGATGCGCACTAAAAAAATCCAACTGGCTGAACCAATTAAAAATTGCCCTGTACCTCCTGCGGATACTTTAAGTAGATTGACAATGATGTTCCAATTCACCCGAAAATTATCAGCATGAATTTTAATCAAGCCTTTACCTTTTACTAAATGATAGACTTGATATAACACACCTGTTCCTCTTCCTATGTTCGTAGCAATAGCTGCTCCTTCAACACCAAATGCTGGTATAGGACCAAAGCCGAAAATAAAAATCGGATCAAGAATGATATTCAGTCCATTTGAGATAATAAGGGCACGCATCGCTAACGATGCGTCACCTGCGCCACGAAATACTCCGTTGATTAAAAACAACATCACGATGGTGATATTTCCCGTTAACATCAGCGAAGTAAAGCCAGAGCAGTTGTCGATAATGTTTTGGTTGGCACCCATCACTCTCAGCAGGTCTTTCGAAAAGAACAGTCCTACAAAAGAGATTAAAATAGAAATAGCCAAACCTATGTAGATCGACTGCACTGCTGCAACACCTGCAGCCTTTTGATCCTTCTCCCCTATCCTACGAGCGACCATTGCCGTAGCACCCATGCTAAGTCCCATGGCAAGAGAATAAACTAATGTGAGAACTGATTCAGTTAAAGTAACTGTAGCAAGTGCATCGTTATCGTGAAGACGGCTTACATAAAATACATCGACCACAGCAAAGAGTGCCTCCATGGCCATTTCAAGAACCATGGGTACGGATAATAAAAATATGGCGCGGTCGATACTGCCTTCAGTAAAATCTTGCTGATCGCCACGCAAAGCTTGTTTGAATAATGAGAATATAGAAGATGACTTCGATTGAGATTTCATTGAAAATAAATTAAAAATGGAAAATAGCCAAAGCCCTAAGAGCAGGGTTGAAGGAATTAAATTGGCACGAAACCAATTATTAGATGACGGAAATCATAGGCGTTAATGTGTAGGCCTGTAAACAAGTTATAACAAAGATGTAAAAAAGTAGTGAATGAAAAAGAAGAGGCGTATTAATTTTCTAGTAGCAAGTCACAAAGCAGACTTTCTTGCATTCGAATTTTAACTCTGCGTCCCCGCGCCTCTGCGGTTAAAATAGCTTTACCTCAACAACACCACGCCACCATGCTTCTCCATAACACCTTGCTCAGGATGGTACTGACTTTTGTATTTAACGACATACGAATAAGTGCCGGAAGGAAGTTGAGTACCCAAATCATTGTTATAGCCACCGTTCCATCGGAAGTCACGCTGATTGGTTTGATAAATCATTTCACCCCAGCGATTGAAAATAAAAACCTGGAAATCATCATCTGAAATAAAGAATGTAAAGAGTCTGAACGTCTGATTTACCATATCGCCACCTTGCTGCAATGTACTGGTTGGCCTGAATGCTGTTGGTCCAACAATAACCGGATCGCATTCTTCTTTTACATTTGTTTCATCGGTGATTGTGCAACCGAGATACACAAGATCAACTGAATACGTCCCAGCGTCAGTGGCATCCAATGTTGGATCTGTATAGTTAATATCTATCCCGTTCTTTTTCCAATTGTAACTATCATATTCACTGTCGCTATTATCATACGGTATCAGAACCACATGGTTTACATCAGTCGTTCCTTCGGGACAAATCAAATATTGACCAGCCAACAGGCCTGGTTTTACATGCACCGGAACAATTGGAGCATCCGCCTTATCTGAACAGCCTAAGATTCTAGCGGTTACTTCGTAGAGTCCTTTTCTGGTATCGGTTAGTGGGTTGCTGGTGGAAATTAAATTTCCGTCAAGCGTCCATTCGAAGCTCGCCCCAGGACGATTCGTAGTTGCAGTCAGTGTAAAGGGCTCTCCTTCACATGTTGGTGGCTGATCAACATCAACCGTTAATAAGCCTTCGACAAGAACGGGGGTATCATTTGTTGGATTAGGGCATAATGATGCAGATACGACTGTAAGCTTATAGTTAAAGTTGTTTTCATTCAATGGAACCGAAATTGAAATTCCTGTTCCCGCTAAAACATTTGCCGGTCCAAAAGGAACACTGCTTTTATCCCATCGATAGGTATAACTAGCCGAAGGAGGAGTAGGTGTAGCTGTAAGTGTAACTTGATCTTGACATTTATCAGATGGTGAAAAACTAGCAACAATTGGATCATCGACTAATACAGGTAATGTAGCAAAACCCGGACACAAACCTCCCGGTCCATCATCAGCTTTGACCTTAATAATATGTGATCCGGGCTTCACTATAACCGTTGACGTGACAACACTCGGAGCTACCAAACTGTTGAAAGAGGATCCGGACCAATCAAAACCAGTAGCAGTAGCTCCTGGAGCAACTGCAGTTAATGTTCCATCACATGCTGGAGCAAGAGGAAGAGTAACTACTATTGTTGCAGATGGGATAAAGTTGACAACTGGAGATATTGCTATACATCCGGCCGCGTTCTTAACCTCTACAAAGTAGTCGACTCCGCTCGGCAAGGGATTCGTTAGGTAACCAGTGGGAGGTGGTGTTGGTGTTCCTGTATCAACTAACGTTAATCCCGTATTTTCAAAAACAGAATAGGTTTGAACACCTTGAAAAGGTGATGTGTTCACTGCAATACTTATTGTTGGATCACACGTACCCGATTGTGTTGCTGAAACTGTAAAATTAGTATTGATTAAGCCGGTTGATTTAGTTGTTGAGCAGGTAGTAACTTGGTCAGTAACAGTAATAGTGCCTCCTGCACCAAGACCTGGGATTATTACATTTTGACCTGTTGGAATATCAAATTGAAATCCTGTTGGAGAAAAAATACTAAATAATCCTGATGGGGATGTCACGCTAAAATGAATCTGGCCATTGTTGTTTGCCGGGCAAGTTGGATTGGTATCCGTAATAGGATTAAACTGTGGAGATTCATTAATTGTATACGATATTGAATCCTTAGTGATACAACCCGTAATAGGATTGGTGAAAATCACTTTATATTCAGTACCATTCGGTTTCGGAACACTTAGGTCAACCGATTGAACATTCGAATTATTTCCTGGTATCAAAACACCATCAAGGAACCATTGATGATTTGGAGTTGGAATACCTGTATTAAGTGGCGGAGAAAATATTCCTCCTAGAACACTACATGTGGTAATATCAGGTCCAAGATCAATTAGGTTTCGCCCATCAATAACATTGATTACACCATCTCTGGTACAGCCTTGTGCATTTGTGACTGTTACATTGTAGGGAGATCCTACGTTAACCGTTATCGTTTCAGTAGTATCTCCTGTTGACCAAACATAAGATAGGTTTGGTAAGTTGGCAGGATTGGCATCAATAACTGCTGCACCTATACAAAGGTTAACCGATGTGGTTGGGTCAGGAGGAATATCATAGATGGTAATCTTTTGAGTAATGGTAGAATCATACCCACACTTGATATTATAAATATGAAGTCTGACTATATAATTTCCTGGTGCAGAATAAACATGCGTTGCGCTATCCCCTGTTGCTCCTGTGTTATCACCAAAAAACCATTCTAAACTATCTCGTGGGTCTGTACCGTTGCCTATGAAGGTTGTTAATGAAAGATAGCAAAGTTCTGTTACTGACATACCTGGCCCAAGAACCGGGTCAGAAATGATTTGTGTGAAATTGGGAAGTCCTTTTAAACTTGTATTTCCTGCTAAACCAAAGGGTTGTATCGTTGCGAAATTCGTCAGCTGGGTTGTGTCTTCAACCGGTTGAAAGGTACCTAATGAACCACTTCCATTTATCGCCATGTAAATCTGTCCATCCGGTCCAATTTGAAGAGCACCCAGATCATCAGGTTTGCTTACCGCCTGTTTCAAATGGGGCATACCTACACTGTCAATGGAAAACTCATAGATTGTAGAAGGTGGTCCAAATAAAGTTGCGTAAAGTTTATTTCCTCCGGGAGAGAATTCAATACCATAAACCTGACCTGTGGGATTTTTAAGATCAGCCGATCTAAAGTTCGTCACCATACCTGTGGAGTCAATAAAATCAAACAACTCTACTGTATTTGAAGTGTTGGGGGTTGAAAAGGCAACGGCTAATACACTCGTTGAACTCAGTTTCATATATCCTTGGCCATTTGCAGCATCATTGGATGCATGATCTGAACCAATGCTTGAAATCACAGGGTTGCCAATACCAGCAGATGTTACCTGATAGGCGCGGAACGAATTATTTCCATACTCATGGGCAATCAGCCAATTTCCATTCGATGTAATCCGTTCAGTACTCTTGGCAAAAAGTAAAACATTGTATTTCGTCAGCCCACCTAGTCCGTTGTTTAGCTTTAAATCGAAAAGTGAATAACGAAGCTCGTATGTATTACTTCCTTGAATTTCTTGCGTGGTGAAAATGTAAAAAAGTGTTTCATCACCCGGCACAGGTATTATAATAGACGACTGAGTAGCCCCTGGCTCTCCACCTAGTCCCGGAGGATTTGGAGCAGGTGTAATATCAGTACCTAATCGGTTAAAAATATTTTGCCCATCTGTAGAGAAAATTACTTGTCCATTTCGATCGCAAATATCAGCACAGCCTTCAATCGTATTAAGCGGTCCAGTGATGGGTGTTGCTGAACCTGGCGGTGTGTCGAAGACCGGGTTAAAATCAATTCCGGCCTTATTTCCAAAGTACCAGATGTTAGCGCGTTGATCTTGCACGTGATATTCTTTGATATTGACTCCTGCATATGCAAAACAGCCTGAAGCATCTTTAACAACAACGTAGTAGTATCCAGCAGAATCCGGGCTTAATGTAGCCGTGGTTTGCCCTGCCAACGGACCTGATGGGCCATACCATTGCGTAGAGGTCGGTGTTCCGCCACTAATGTTCGCTTTAACCGAAAAGAACTGAGGGCATGGTGGCGGTGGGTTTTTTGCTCTTGGAAAAGGTAATTCACAACTACACGCTGTTGTATCTTGTACTAAGCTGATTTTTAAATCAAATTGGGTTATAGTGACTTGCTGAGTAACACTCACTGTATCCTGACCTAAGAATGCTTTCACTTTTACATTGTATGTTTGGGCACTTTGATAGGTATGCACGGGACTCCAGTCGCTTGTTCCGGAACCATCACCAAAATTCCACACCAGACTATCAGCGCCAGGTACCACCGTTGGGTAGAAAGAGGTTGGAGCATTTGAGCAGGTGCCTTCACTCGTAAAGGCTAACTTGATCTTCACGGTATCTTTCGGAGCGAACGATGGAAATTGAAATGCGTTAAAATTGGGGTTGCTCACAAATGCTGAAGAGTCATAAATCACTTTCGATGCAAGAGAGTCGGTGTTACTCAGAGATCCCAAAAAAAATGAGCCACCCGAAGTTGCCTGATATAAATGATAGATGAGACTATCCGGTGCCATTTGCAAACCATAACTGCGTGAAATTGCAACCTTTTGATTAAGAACGGAAGCTGCAGTATTATTTGGATTCAATAAATCATATTGAAGTACGTCCGCTTGGATTCCAGGTTCGCCAAAAACACTGACATACAGGTACTGACCATTTTTGCTCCATTCAGTGTCATAGATCGCTTGACTGGAGAGACTATTCAGCGCAGAGTTTATAATTCCAAGAGGTAATGCGGGAGTGAGCGCTCCAGTTAGATCATCAAAATTAAAAATTTCAATATTTCGGTTCGCAACCTTAGGCGAGACAGCAATTCTTTTGGATGTTG
>JBDTTT010000179.1:0-9492 GCA_039930485.1 Chryseolinea sp. | reverse complement strand
AAGTTTTGTCAAGTTCAAGGAGCTAACAAACAAAGCCGATAAAAAAGCAATCGCGCTGGCAGATGAAGCCATTAAGACTTGTCATAACGCTCAGGTGCTGATGTCAGTGCCACGTAATTTTACCGTGCATAATTTTGGTGAGATCATTAACACAAAATACACAGAGTATAACCCGGTTGTATCGGCAGATGAGAGTGTTATGGCCTTTACAGCTTTGCGTCCGAATACAGGTAAAACCCGAACCGGAGATAAGTTTATAGAAGAGGTTTTTATCTCCTATAATAAAGGAACATGGTCAGAGGCAAAGGAAGTTGTTATTGCTCATGATTATAATGTAGGGACTGCTGGTATTTCACCCGATGGCATGAAGATGCTCATTTTCATGGGTGGAGCGACTGATCCCGGAAGTTTATTTCAAATAAATAAGGCAGGTGAAGGTTGGTCCAAACCAAGTCTGATAACACCTTCTATTAATACACCTAAGTATTTAGAATCAACAGCAAGCATAACTCCAGATGGAAAGACGATCTACTTTGCCAGTGATCGATTAGGTGGTCTTGGTGGTCTGGATATTTACAAAACTCAGATGTCTGCTGGTGGCGCATGGAGTCAACCGGTAAATATGGGACCTGATGTTAACTCCAAGGCAAATGAAGATGCACCTTTTATCCATCCTGATCAAAAGACATTATTCTTCACTTCAGATGGACATAACTCCATGGGAGGTCGCGATATTTTTGTGTCACGCTTAGTGAATAATAAATGGACTTCTCCTGAAAATATGGGTTATCCCGTAAACACAACTGCCAACGATAATTACTTTACGTTGATTGCTGACGGTACGCGAGCTTACTTTTCATCGGACAGAAAAGGTGGCAAAGGAGGTCAGGATATCTATTACCTTGATATGCCTCCGGAATCAGCTAACATTCCTCTTACCATGATCAAAGGAAAAATTTTGAATGCTGAAACCGGAAAACCAATACCTACCAAGATTTATCTGATCGACAACGACACCAACAAGAAACTCGATTTTGTTTATGATCCAGATCCTGAGACGGGAAACTATCTGATCATTCTTCCTCCAGCCAAAGATTACGACATGGTAATTGAGTCAGAAGGGTTTTTGCCTTATACCCTTAATATTAATGTGCCCAATCAAGCATACTTTTATGAACTATATCAGCAAATCTTCTTGCGCACCATTAAACAATTCGATGTTGTAGTAGGACAGGAAGTTCAGGTAAAGAATGCCTTTTACGATACAGACACGGATGTAAAAACAGACCTGCGCAAAACACACGAATCGCAATTAGTAAAAAGCGGCAATGTGGATGTGTACGATATGATGTTGGATTTAATGGCTGCGCCCGACAAAGATGGCATTGCCTATTTGGTAGACCTTATTAACATGGAGGATCCCGTTGATAAAGTTAACTTTAACGAGAACGAGAATTCAAAAATAGAATCGGCAGTGCGCACATATTATTATGACGAGAGTGATGAGAGTAAGTTCGAGCAAAAGAAATTTGAAGACAAAAACATTTTCTCACTTCCTACTTTTAAGGTAACGGAAGAAGCGAAGAAGCAAAAAGAACAACCTAAGAAATCTTCTTACGATAAAACGGCACTAACCAAGTTAGCGAAAATATATTTTGATGCCGGTAAGAGTGATCTTAAAGCTCAATACAATGCGCAACTGGATGTGGTGTTGGCAGAGCTGAATAAGTCACCTGATCTTGGAATTGAAATTTCCGGTTTTGCTTCCGCAGAAGGATCAGAAGATCTGAATAGAGAACTTTCTAATAAACGCGCCATCGCTGTGTTAGATTACATTAACCATAAAGGCATTGTGCGCAGAAGAATTGTGGCAAAAGGATATGGAGCCACGAAAGATCAAACCTCAACAAAAGAAGAAGGAAGAAGAGTAGAAGTGAGAGTAGTTGATTTGACAGAACATTCTGACAATAAGTAGAGCGATTCAATTTAGCCGAGCGCTAAACTCATTTAAACAAAGGCAACTTTCCATCAGGGAAGTTGCCTTTGTTTTTAGCCTTTACACTTAAGCGAGTTAGGCATTTAATCTCTTAAAATATTCTTTTGCTTCGACCATTACCTTAGGTGCGAGAATTAAACCGGATATCATTGTTGGTATTGCCATTAAAGCAAAAGCCACATCAATTAGATTCAACACAAGATCCATCGAAACGACAGCGCCAATGATAATAGTGGTGAGGTAAAAGTAATCGTACCACACACTTCTCTTCTCACCAACCAGAAATGACAATGCTTTTCTTCCATAATAGCTGTATGAAAAAAGCGCGCTGATCGCAAATACAAAAGTACATAGCAACAATATATAATCTCCACCCAAAGGCATTGCTGATCTGTAAGCAATAGAGGTAAGTGTAATACCACTGGCACCGGGTGTAAGCCATGCACCTGTAACAAGAATAGCCAGTGCTGTAAGTGAACACGAAATGATTGTATCAATGATCGGACTGAGCATAGAGATCAGCCCTTCTCGGATTGGCTCCGTACTTTTAGAAGCACCCATTGCCATTGGCGCTGTACCAATACCGGCTTCATTAGAGAAGGTTGCTCTTCTCACACCTAACATGATGATTCCACCCAACACTCCCCCCAGAAAAGGATCTCCATGAAAGTTGTCTGCTGTGAAAGCATCTGTAAAAATCAGTTTTATGTAATGAGGAATCTGATCAGCAAATACAATTAAGATCACCATCACCGATACGAAATGGATCACGATCATAAGCGGAACAAGTTTACCTGCCCAGCTACCGATTCGTTTTATTCCCCCAACAATCACCATCGAACAAAGTATGGCGATGACAATACCAATAATCAGTTTGGTTGTGCTAATGGAAACACTACCTAAGGATAAAAAAGATTCTTGCAGACCTAATGGTTTCATTCCAATATCCACCAATGCCTGCGTAAGTTGATTAGCCTGAAATATGGGTAATGCTCCAACAAGGCAACACACACAAAAAAGTGTAGCAAGAGGCTGCCACTTTTTGCCGAGTGCTTCCCTGATAACATACATCGGTCCTCCTTGTAATTCTCCTGTACTATCTTTCCCCCGATACATACTGGCAAGCGCACTCGTGAAAAAATTAGTTGACATTCCAATAAATGAAGTAACCCACATCCAGAATAAAGCACCAGGACCTCCCATAGCGATTGCAGCAGCAACACCTGCGAGATTGCCCATACCTACTGTTGATGCCAACGCTGTTGACAACGCTTTATAGGCCGTTATTTGTCCGGGAGCATTTGGGTCATCGTATTTACCACTGAGAACTTGAATAGCATGAAAAAAATATTTGTACTGAACAAACCGGGAGTAGAAGAGAAAATATAGACCACCACCAATAATTAAGAACAATACAGGCCACCAAGTGATACTGGCGGCATCCGAAAGAAAATGACCTATTGAATTCAAAAGTTTTTTGGGTTATTTAGCAAATTAAATACAATTATCGGATAATGCGGTGTTTCATTATTTTGGAAACTCGTCACTAAACATTTAACCTGAACGAAGCATTCATGAGTATTAAAAGCCGTCTTATCGTCATGAACTTTTTACAGTTCTTTGTTTGGGGATCATGGTTGATCTCCCTTGGCGGTTATCTGATTGTCACGCTGAAATTTTCAGGATCACAAGTTGGAAGTATTTATGCCACAATGGGTATCGCATCGTTATTCATGCCTTCGCTGATGGGCATTGTGGCAGATCGTTGGATAAATGCTGAACGTGTATTGGGACTTTGTCATATTGTTGGTGCGCTTTTGCTGATCTATGCAGCACAGCTTTCAGACTACACCGTTATGTATTTTGTGATGCTATTGAACTCCATGTTCTACATGCCAACCATTGCGCTTAATAATTCGGTATCGTATGCGCTGTTGCAAAAGGAAGGGATTGATATTGTAAAAGTATTTCCACCCATTCGGGTATGGGGAACGGTTGGATTCATCGTTGCCATGTGGGCCATCGATTTCGGAAAATGGACGGTTAGCCCTATTCAATTATATGTAAGTTCTATTGCTGGAATAATTCTTGGGATTTACGCTTTTACTTTACCAGCCTGCCCGCCAACAAAAATAAAATCGGATGGATCGTTGTTATCTAATCTTGGTTTAGATGCTTTTGTGTTGTTCAAAAAAAGCAGGATGGCGGTGTTCCTGATCTTTGCTATGTTTCTTGGTGCAGCATTACAAATCACGAATACATTTGGTGAAGCGTTTCTTCATGATTTCTCAGCTTTGTATCCGGGATCATTTGCCGTTGAACATCCCAGTATATTGATGTCTGTTTCTCAAATCTCGGAGACCTTGTTTATTTTGACGATTCCATTCTTCTTACATCGGTTTGGTATTAAGAGAGTGATGGTCATCAGTATGTTTGCCTGGGTGCTTCGGTTTGCTTTTTTTGGTTTTGGTAATCCTGAAGGTGGATTTTCACTATTAGTTCTTTCCATGATTATCTACGGAATGGCATTCGATTTCTTTAATATATCAGGATCGTTGTTTGTGAAGAATGAAGCCGATAATTCCATCATCGCCAGCGCACAAGGATTGTTTATGTTCATGACCAACGGAATAGGTGCCTTTCTTGGTGGTATGCTCAGTGGCTGGGTGGTAGATTACTTTACATCTGATGGAATAAAAGACTGGCGCAGCATCTGGTTAACATTTGCAGCATATGCTTTGATTTTAGGAATAGTCTTTCCGTTTGTATTCAAATACAAACACGAACGACATAAGGTAGCTGTCTAGTTTTACTTTTTGCTTTTTGGAAAAAGTATGGAGCTGTCTCCATAGCTTAAAAAACGATAACCTTTATCTAGTGCTGTTGCATATACTTTCTTCCAGTCCTCTCCAATAAAAGCAGATACCAATACAATCAACGTAGAACCAGGTTGATGGAAGTTAGTGATCAAAGCATCACATACATTAAATTCATAACCTGGCAGAATGTAAATCGAAGTCTCACCTTGAAGCATCTCCAGGTGATGCTTATCCATGTGTTCCAAGATTCTTTCAAATGAATCTTTTCTTGAAAGCTTTTTGTATTGATTTGAATAAGGATCGTTCTGCGAGATGTGAAATTTTGCTTGTGGATCATGCGCGAGCTTTACACCAAACCAATACAAACTTTCTAATGTTCGCATGGATGTGGTTCCAACTGAAATCGTGAATTTATTCTGTAGGAGGTTGACTAGATTTGTTCGATTGATAATTATCTGTTCATGATGCATCACATGCTGATCGACATCATCTGTCTTGATGGGCTGAAATGTTCCAGCACTGACATGAAGTGTAACGAAATCAGTCTGAATATTTTTCTTCTTCTTTAATTTTTCAAAAACTTCCCCTGTAAAATGTAAACCAGCAGTTGGCGCGGCTACTGCTCCTTCATACTGAGAATAAATAGTTTGGTAGCGTTCGCGATCTGATTCTTCTGCGTTCCTTTTTAAATAGGGTGGCAAGGGTGTTTCGCCAGAAATATTGACCACTGCTGCAAAAGAGTGATTACCTGTCCATGTGAATGTTACAATTCCCTCTTCCCGGTTTTGCAGACTTGCTTCCAATGAGAAATCGCCTATCGTCTTTACTAAAGTTTTCCCTTCATTCCATTTCTTAAGATTCCCGATGGTACATTTCCACGAACAGGTCTTTGTAGTTTGCATGGCTTCCACTACAAGTACAGAAGGTTGAACGGGACTCAATAAAAATATCTCAATCTCAGCACCAGTGTCTTTTAGAAAATGAAGTCGCGCGGGTATAACCTTTGTGTCGTTAAAGAAGAGCATTGACTCTGATGGAACGTATTTGTCTAACGAACTGAATTGCTCATCTTTTATTTCACCCTGATCGTACACCAATAGTTTCGATGAATCCCTTTTGTCTAAAGGATATAAAGCAATCCGTTCCTGCGGAAGGGTATAGGTAAAATCTTTAAGGTTTAGATTCATTAGCTATAAAAGCCCAAAGTTAAACTGAAAACCTTATTTTCGGTTTTTGATTTTTATGCTTCAGGCTTCTTATTCCAAAAAAATATTTCAGTTTGCATTTAAAGCCCGGACGTCACGTGGGCTGATGAGAGATAAAACATCATGGTTTATCAAACTTTGGGATGATGCAAATCCTGATGTTGTGGGAATAGGAGAGTGTGGGCCATTACCGGGTTTAAGCCCTGACTCTATTCCGAACTTTGAGGAGGAACTTAGTTCAGCAATTAATAATCTTAATCAGATTAAACTCAACTCCCCAACACTTCAGCTCCTCTACGGGATTGTACCGCCTCACTTTCCTTCGATTACTTTCGGATTGGAAACCGCCTTTCTGGATTTGCAACATGGAGGTAAGCGATTGATTTATGAAAATGAATTTATTTCCGGAAAACAAATCCCTATCAATGGTTTAGTCTGGATGGGAGATTTGGATTTTATGATGAACCAGATCAACCAAAAAATTGCACAAGGTTTTAACTGCATCAAGTTGAAGGTAGGAGGCCTGGATTTCGATCGGGAATGTGACATCCTTCAATATATAAGGAAACGATATTTTAAAAATGACATTATCATTCGGTTGGATGCCAATGGAGCATTTAAAATCGATGATGTTTTATATAAACTAAATGAACTTGTTAAATACAATATTGAATCGATCGAGCAACCCATCAAACCTGGAATGGCTGAGATGGAAGAACTTTGTCGCAAGTCGCCCATACCGATTGCTTTCGATGAAGAACTGATTGGCAAAGAATCACCTGATGAAAAGAAAGAACTCTTAGCTCGTTTAAAACCGAAATACATTATTTTGAAACCAACATTGCATGGAGGTTTTAAAGGTTGTACTGAATGGATAGGTACAGCATCATCTTTGAATATTGGTTGGTGGATTACCTCTGCACTTGAATCCAATATTGGGTTAAATGCGATTTGTCAGTTTGTTAGTCAGTTTGATATCACGCTTCATCAAGGTCTTGGCACAGGGATGATTTATTCTAACAATATTGAATCACCGCTTCGTGTAGAAAATGGAATGATTTTTTATGATGTTGCATCAGAGTGGAACGATGTGAATAATTTGTAAGCAGAATGAATTGATCTATGGCAAAATGCATTCATTGTAATGAAGAAGTAAGCACACCTTTCTGCGGACATTGCGCTCAACCCAATCCACCAAAGAAGTTAAAATTTGGTAGTATGTGGTACGACTTCCAATCCCGCATTTATGGTTTTGATGGAATGTTTCCTCGCACCCTTATTGACTTAACAATTCGACCAGGTATTGCCGCAAGAGAATACATTCGAGGGAATCGCGTTAAGCACTATGGGCCGGTAGGGTATTTCTTTTTGATGATTACGTTGTTCCTTTTAATTATGTCAATGATGGGAATCGACTTCTCAGAATTTTCAAGGGTATCAAGTGAAGCGTTGACAGGCGATCGGGGAAACGGACCAACAATAGAAGTGCAACGAAAGATGTCAAATTTTGTAAGTGATAACATTCGTACGTTTTCGTTTCTATCAATTCCTTCTATTGTACTGATGGCGTGGTTGTTTTTTAGAAAGTCAGGATATAATTTTCTGGAACATGCCGTTATTCCGTTTTACATATTGGGCCATGTTTATTGGTTATCCATCCTGAATCTTTTCTTATTCAAGTTTGGTGGAACGAGTACTCGATTAACAATTCAACTTGGTGTTACTATTTTATATTTTGCCTTTGCCTGTTCTGACTTTTATACCCACAACTCAAAGACAAAGGCATTCTTAAAAGGGCTTGCGGTTTATCTTTTAGGATTTTCCGTTTTTATTTTGATCGTGATGATAGCAGCGACAATCTATATGTTTACTGACCCGGAGATTAGAGAATTGATGAAATCAGGAAAACAGTAAAATGACTATTGAGAAGTACTGTTAACTTAAAAACTCAGCAAGCAACCGATGAAAATGATGCGTTCCTTTTTCCATCTTAACCGAATAACGTCCGTGCTGATAGAAGCGTGAGCGAATTCCTTTTTGAACATGCTGCACAACATCTTCATCCTCCATTTCTACCTGATGAAGATTCGCACCTGCTCCCTGACGAAGTTTATTCTCATCCCACACATAGGAAAGAAACGAAACGGTACAGGTTGATTGGCCAGTAGGCTTCACAATGTTTACGGAAAGTCCCCACGGATAAAAATTGAACATCATATTCGGGAATACCCAGAAATAATACCCTGCAACGCGTTTACCAAAATCGGGTGATGTGGAAGGCAAATCAAAGCAAGGTTCATTTTCTTTCGCTAATCCCAACTGAAGGTTGGAATATCGAAATAATTCGGTTGTATAATTTCCATAGTCGATAACGGAATTGAGTCCGGAATGAACGAATGGAATATGAAATCCTTCTAGGTAATTTTCACAATATAATGCCCAATTGGCTTTCACTTTATATTCTTGTGATAACTCTGGTCTGAAATGAAAATCATTAAACGGCATCCAGCTAACACGATCCATCATATCACGAAACAAATCTTCTGCAGGATGTGCAGGATTTAATGAAGTAAAGAGCCACTTGCCAAATTGAAAAAGTGGAAGCTTGGTAAGATTGTCATTCTCTGCTGGAAAATTCTCCACCTCTTTAAACTCCGGCATGAAGGCAAACTTTCCATCCAATTGGAATCTGCGTCCATGATATTTACATCGGATGTCATTGAGTTTACAAGGACGCTCTACTAACAGATTACCCCGATGTGTACATACATTTGATAGGCAATGTACTTCACCTTGTTTATCTCGCGAAAGAAGAAGTGGTTCATTGATATAGTTCTCCAACAGATTAACAGGAGTAACCCAACCTGGATCTTTTACCTGATCCGTATCTCCAATAAACTGCCAGGTATTGGCAAATATTTTTTCTTTAGAAAGCTCTAAATATTCAGGCTTAAGATAAAAGTCGGTAGAAATGGTTTGGGCTTTGGCAATATCAGGATGTACGGTGAGCATTAGTAATAATTTGTACACAATATAGTTTTTTTCTGAATTTAGGTAGGTGCTCTACTAGCTAAGGCTGATGATTCATACGGATAGTGTCTTTTTTAAATTTTAGTTGTGGCACATCATATCTACACTATTGTCAATCAGTTGACATTCCACTACCTTGGAATCAAGTACTTTTGGGCATGAAAATTTCCATATTAATTTACTGGGCAGCACGACTACTCGCGGCATTAATCATGGCGCAGACATTGTATTTTAAATTTACAGGAGCCACTGAATCGATTTACATTTTCACCACCATTGGCATGGAGCCCTGGGGAAGAATTGGCGTTGGTGTACTCGAACTCGTAGCTTCAATCTTATTGTTAATTAATGCAACTGCATGGCTTGGCGCGGGACTAGCATTTGGACTTATGCTGGGTGCAATTGGAATGCACTTGACTATACTGGGAGTTGAGATAGAGGG
>JBDTTT010000178.1:0-9604 GCA_039930485.1 Chryseolinea sp. | reverse complement strand
ATAGTATAGATTGTCGACAATAAAAAATCGGTGCTGCCAGTGCCCAATTGAAAGTTTGGGTTGATTAATAATCCATCAACTTCCTGTTTATAATTACCCGTTGGAAGTTTAATTCCTCCACCAGCAGTTAAGGTATGCTTAAATTTTTGTTCAGTCTGCTCGCCCGTGTTTAAGATAATGTAGTTTGCAATAACTGTAATATCGCCAAGCCCTTTCGCCCAAACATTGTCTTCATTGCCTTTCATGTGATTAAAAGAGAACGGTACAAATGCAAACACTTGCCATTTTTTACTGACATAAAATCGCCCCCAAAGTTCAATCTTATTAAAGGTGTCATTTGAATATTCCGGTTCTGTACCCTGGCTCTGATGGTTCACATAAGCATAATACTTATTCTGCGACCAGCGCAGTCCGATAAAATTTTTATTGAACTGCGGCAATATGCCCATGTAATATCCGCCCAAAGAACAGCCGCATACCTCACAAGCTTTTGCCTGATTTGATATTGCAAATGAAATTAATGTTATAAATATGATGTTTCGTTTCATGATGAAGTCTGTTAAAATAAATTTGAAAATCATTCATCCGGTAGGAATGTATTCGCATTTAGAATCTAAATGAAAAATGGTTTCTGCTCAATAAAAAATGACAAAATAAAATTGACAATAGCTGTAGAACTATTCGATTAAGAGAGAAGAAAAATTAAACGATTGATGGCGGATGAAAAATACCAGATAACAATGGAGGTAGATATTGATCTTTTAAAATTATTTGATGATGCGGCACAATCAATGAGGCAGAGGATTTAATCTCAAAACTATTAATGTTAAAATAAAGAATAATTTCCTGAGCTTGCACAAGCCTTACTGGAATTGAAGATTCGTCTTTGTGATCAACAAGCACAATGGTTTTTGTATGAGAATAATCACTGCTGCAGATAGCAATTGGTATTTCACTAATAACGCCAATTGAATAAGCAATGTCATGTCGTTTTTGATAAAGGTGATTTAGCAATCCCAATCGCCCGGCACAGTGAAGTACCATGCTCACTAAAATAAGATAGACGACAGATCGCTTATACATAGTCGTGCAAGATAAACTCAAAAAGTCAATCAATCAAAAAGCGAAAGCAAATTCGAATAGTATCTGTATCCTTTTTGTATCGCCTAATCAGAGTACAAAGCTTTCAGAAAACAGGATGAATGAATATTGATTTTTGTCAGTTGTAGATGGAATTTCTTCCAGAAGATTAAATCATTTGCTGATCAGTATTGCATCAGTCAAAATGAAATTGACATGATCCATATCATCGGTGTTGAGTTTCAATTTACCTTTGACCGTAACTAAATCATCAATTTGAAGCTTTGGCAGATCGCGCATAAAATTCACTTCTGCAATTGACTCTGGTCCTGCGCCTCCACAAAAGAAGCACTGGCTCATTGGAAACTTTGAAAGAACAATGTAATTACCACCTTCAGGAGCAAATGGAACATAGAATCCTTGTAGCGTTATCTCCTTCCCAACGAATGCTTTTAAGTCAGCTGAAAAGGTAGGATAGAAAAGATACTCACCCAACTTCTCATAGTACTTTGGCTCAAATTTGGTTTTTGCAAATCCATCCCACGCATCAAATTTACCTTGAGCAAAACTTGCTACAGTCAACACGAGAAACAAAGTTAAAACAAGTACTTTCTTCATCTTCTTCATTCTAAATACTAAAATCTATCTCTTAAATTCTTTTACCTAATTCCCACTCAGAATTTTTGAAATATCTACGCGATATGCTTGTATTGCCGGAAGGATGGCGCATAGTAATCCTAACGCTAAGCTTCCACCTAAAATTACCCACTCTTGTGGATAGAAAACAAATCCACTGATTCCGGCTTTCTGAGTTTCCTCCACCATCACCGATAAGAGTATCAATACACTATGCCCCATTAACAATCCAATAACACTACCCAGCAATGTGAGAACTCCTCCTTCTAATAAAATTGAAATAAAAAGCTTTGAACGTTTTGCACCCATTGAGCGCATAATGGCCATATCGTATCTGCGTTCTTTCAATGAATTATATAATGCAATGAAGATACTCAGGCCTGAAATTACAATAAGGACATAAGCAAAGGCCATAAGAATTTCTACTCCTACTCCAAGGATAGAAAATAATCTTGCCGTTTCGAAGGCGGGTGATGCTGCCTGCAAACTGCTTTGCGAATTAACAAAGCGAGGAAGTTGAATAGCACCCATCGGTGAACGATACTGAATCAACATTGATGTAATTTCCTTTGTTGAATCACTTACCGCAACAGAGGGAACTAATCTTGAAGGCATGAAAGATGAATCTAGTTTGTGATGTTGCTCTTCTTCCTCTGTATGCATTTGCCAAACACTTTCAATATTGCATAGAATCAAATTATCAAGAACAGTATTACTCTTTTTCAGAATACCCTTTACTACATACTGATGATCATCATGTAAATGACCACCCGATACAAGTCCATGAGCACTGGCAAACTTATCGCCAATCTTTAATCCGGAAAGTTCAGCAACGTTAGCTCCCATTGTAACATCAAATACATTGCTCCACCATTCGCCTTGTGACAATTCAACTTTGTACAGGTCAGCATACTCACGACTCGTTCCAACAATCCGGTAGGTTTGATAACTATCGCCCAGAGCTAATGGAATTGCTTTCTTCACCAATCTGTTTCTTGAAATTCTCTCTGCTTCGACAAGCTTGATATTCCCCGTTGGAAAATCCATATGAAAAATATTACACAGGATAAGTTGCAGCGGACTACCCTTTGCCCCCACTACCAAATCAATACCTCGTGCATTTTCTGTAATCTTCTTTTCGAGCTGGGTATTGAACAACAACAATATCGTAATCACAGCAATGCCAAGCGAAAGCAACACAATATTAATCGCGGTGTTGAGCGGCCTAGCTTTAAGGTAATTCCAGACAAGAGAGAAAAGATTCATGATTCTGAATAGTGGTTCGTTGTTGATGGTTGTTTGTTACTGTAGCTTTAGTTGGTTGGATATTTTATCTTTTAAGCGTTGATCATGTGTTGCAACGATTAAGGTCGATTGGTTTTGTGAAGCAACATTCAACAACAAATCAATTACCTTATTACAATTCTTATCATCCAACGCAGAGGTAGGTTCATCCGCAAAAATAATAGATGGCTTGTTTAGTACTGCTCTGGCGATTGCCACACGTTGTGCTTGCCCCTGACTCAGTTCTGTCACTTTACTTTTTCTTTTTTCAGAAAGACCAAGACTTTCTAACACCTGTTCAATTCTTTCCACGTTGATCGACAATCCTGCTAAGTAAGGTGCCATTTCAAGGTTCTTCTCAACCGACAATGCGCTGATCAAATGATTCTTCTGAAATATGACTCCTATTTTTTGTCCGCGAAATTTATCTAATGATGATTCTGAAAGTGTAGAGAGTTCCGTTTCATCAACTTTAACCGATCCTGAATATTGCCGAAGTAATCCTCCCATCAAATGTAGCAAGGTGGTCTTCCCACTTCCAGATTCTCCCAACAATAAAATATTCTCACCCTTCTTTACATCCACATCCGGAAAACGCAATGTGGATTGAGGGGTATAGGAAAATGAAAGGTTCGAAATCTGTATCATAACCTGTTATGAAGTATTGCTACAAGGTAATGGTCGCTTCTAAAATAAAAAACCTTCCAATGATGAGCGGAAGGTTTTTAATGAACTTATAATAATACGATTGGATCGATTCTTATATACCGTATTTCTCCATCCTTCGATAAAGTGACGCACGCGTAAGGCCAAGTTCATCAGCAGCCTTAGATATGTTTCCATTATGCATTTGCAAGGCTTTAACGATTGCGGTCTTCTCTACCTCATCAAGGTTGAGTGTATTATTGGATGGGCCAGTAGTAAGGGATCTGCTTAATAGAAAATCACTTTCCTGTAAGCTCGGAGAATCCGTCATAATTACAGCGCGTTCGATGGCGTGCTGTAATTCACGTATGTTTCCAGGCCATGCATAACGTTTTAATTTATCCATTGCTTCAGTGGCAATGCTTGTTACCGTCTTGTGATATCTGCGTGCGTAATAATTCAAATAATGCTGCGCGAGCAACGGTATGTCCTCCACGCGGTCGCTTAGTGTTGGAACCTGAAGTTCAACTGTATTAATCCGATACAATAAATCTTGTCTAAAGGTACCTTCTTGTACCATCTTATGTAAAGGCATGTTGGTGGCACAGATCAGTCGAATATCAACCGGTATAGCTTGATTTGATCCGACACGGGTTACTTGTCGCGCCTGAAGTGCACTCAATAATTTGCTTTGTAAACTCATGCTTAGATTTCCGATCTCATCTAAGAAAAGTGTTCCTCCATTAGCCAGTTCAAATCGTCCTGGGCGATCTTCACGTGCATCTGTAAACGATCCTTTCTTGTGGCCAAAAAGTTCACTCTCGAAAAGTGTTTCTGTTATGGCACCCATATCAACCGAAACAAAACTACTGTCTTTGCGCAAGGAGCGTTGATGAATGGCGCGAGCAATTAATTCTTTACCTGTCCCATTCTCACCTAATATCAAAACGTTAGCATCAGTCTTGGCAACTTTTTCAGTAAGATTGAAAACTTCTCTGATCGCTGAACTCTGACCAATGATTTCTGCGAAAGGTTTGCTGATTTGTTCCTCCAGCATCTCCTTTGCCTTCTTTAACTTATCAACCTGATTGTATGATTTTTTTAACTTGATGGCAGTAGAAATCGTTGCTACTAACTTTTCATTTTGCCACGGCTTTAAAATAAAATCAGTTGCTCCGGCTTTGAGTGCGCGGACAGCCATTTCTACATCTCCGAAAGCGGTTATCATGATCACAACCGAAGATGGATCGTGTCCGATAATTTGTTCCAACCAATAAAAACCTTCCTTACCACTAGTAATGTCCTTACTAAAATTCATATCCAACAAAATGACATCGTAGGTATCATTGTTTAAGAGGAATGGGATTTTCTTGGGGTTCTTTTCGATGATAACATTATGGCTTTGCTTCTTGAGCAACATCTTAGCCGCGAGGAGTACGTCCTCATCGTCATCAATCATTAAAATCTTGCCTCCTTCAGTGCTCACGTATAGGTTAGGTTTAAGGTGAATCGCTTTATTATGGGAAAATAGTGCCAAGAATAAAATCGATGAATATGAGCTGTTTTCAGCCACGACCGGTTCGACTTTTGTCTTATTCGTACAAAGATGTTCAATTATGAACACAGGAGGAAGAAGATTTTGAGGAATTACAATGATTTATGTGGATTCCGTCCCGACATGCCATTCCTAAGCTAATTGGCGATCAAAAAAAATTGCTAGTCGGTCAAGTACTGCTATTCATCTCAAGGATGGTTTAGTCAAATTGTACACGTGCGCGGACATCTCAATTGTACAACCAATTTCTCTTGTCGTCTGCGCAAGAGAAAAACTCATTGATACAATCCTGCCAGTGGCAGGATTGTATCAATGAGTTTTAAAAAGCAAGAAAGGCAACACGCCAGAAGCGTATTACCTTTCTTGCTTTTATAATGTGCTCCTGCGAAATGTCTATGAAATACGCTTGATCCTTCGCACATCTGAAATGAGAGTAAATCAAAGTAGGATGCTTAAGTCAATGCCAGCATCTAAAGCTTAACTCTAAACACATTCACCTGATTTTGATGGATTAGATACAATCTCTCGTCAGTAAGTAGAGCAACTTCACACGGTTCAGGCAATGACATTGAGCGCATTTCTGCTGTAAAGAGATCAATGAATTTTAGTTGACCATCTTGTAAATAGTAAAGTTCTTCTCCAATAAAATTAAAATAGTTAAGTCCTTTTACCTCGATGATTTTGATCAGCTTGCCCATACTGTTTAGCACCATGATACCTTTGTTTTGATCCAGTAAAAAAATGAAATTTTGATATTCACGGATGAAAGTAATTTTAGTCTTATCAGAAATAAGAGACTGAATGCTCGCCTCCATGTTCACAATAGACGTCCGAAGGTTAATACGCTTTACACTCCAATCAGCCGAATCCAGTATCGCTAAACTCTGATCGCCAAATGTACACGCGAGATAAGGAGCTATTCCGAAAGCCTGATTTATTTTTGTTGAAGAAACTTCCTCAAGCAACGGACTTAAAAACTGATAAGACTGTGATTTTCTTCTATATGTAAATAAACGAGCACCGTCACGAGGGTCGAATAAGGTAGGTAACGTTGGGTTGGTTGATGACGCCAGCAGTAATCCCTCAACTGAATATTTTTGAATTGTGTTTGATTTAAGAACTAAATACAAATCGCCAGGACGATCAACCGATGCCGAAACGATATTCTCTTTTACTTCAAATGATTTTATTTTTTCGAATTGTGCATACGAGCAAAACGGAAGAAAAAAAATAAGAATGCTCCACTTCATGATGTTGCTGGTGTAAAAGTTTTCAGTTCGGTTGTTTTACCATCATACACTGCATAGGTATTGAAGTGAACCCACTCACCTAAATTAATGTAACGACTGTTTGCACCGACTTTCAAATCAAGAGGTAAGTGACGATGACCGAAGATGTAAAAATCGTGATGCTGTATCTTTTCCTGCTCGGTGCAATACACCCACAAATATTCTTTCTCCTCCCCTTGAAATTTCTCATCGGTCTTCAAATTGCTGATTCGACTTTTTCGCGACCAATAATTACCCAAGCCTATACCAAAGTTTGGATGCAAGCGTGCAAACGCCCACTGACAAAAACCACTATTAAAAAATCTCTTGAGCACTTTATACACATGATCCCCCGGACCAAGTCCATCGCCATGACCAATCATTAATTTTTGATTGCCAACATTCAATATCTGCGGTTCACGATACACAGGTATACCCAACTCTTTCGTGAAATAATCAAACATCCACATATCATGATTGCCTGTAAAAAAGTAAATAGGAATGCCAACATCTCTCAACTCCGCTAACTTACCTTGTAAACGGATATACCCTTTTGGAATGGCGCGTTTGTATTCAAACCAGAAATCAAAAATATCACCTAACAAATAAATGGAATGCGCATCATGTCTCACCATCTCAAGCCAGGCAACAACACGCTTTTCGCGTTTCAAACTTTCATCATGGGTAGGTACACCCAAATGAAAATCGGAAGCGAAGTAGATTTTCTTTCCGTTTAAGTTTTGTATCGTTTCAGCCATAAATAAAAAACTCAGGTGCATTGCGGCACCTGAGTTCAAAAATAAGATTATTTATCAAGAGCTTAGTTTTCGTTTACTTCCGCCTTTGCCTCATCGTCTATAAGAGGTCCCACCACTGGAGGATTTTTCACCTCATCCTTCTTCTCCTTCTCTGCATACTGACCTTGACTGGTTGTAAAATCGTGATAGTTGGTTTGCTTTTCAAATGGACGCTTGCCAATCAATCTTTCCAAATCACTTTGGAACAAGATTTCTTTTTCCAGCAACTCTTTCGCGATTGTCTCCAAGTGTTGACGATGATGAGTCAACAACGTCATTGTGCGGCCATAAGCCTCGTCAATAATGGATTTTACTTCTTTATCGATGCGCTCGGCAGTTGCCTCGGAGTATGGCTTATTAAAGGCATAATCCGTCTGCTTCGAATCATAAAAAGACATGTTTCCAATTTCTTTATTCATTCCATAGATCGTCACCATTCCGTACGCCATCTTGGTAATGCGTTCTAAATCACTCAATGCACCAGTCGATATTTTTCCGAAGATTAATTCTTCTGCTGCACGACCACCAAATGTCATAGACATCTCATCCATCATTTGTTCAGTCTGATACAAGAACTGTTCCTTAGGTAAATACTGAGCATAACCCAGCGCGGCTGTACCACGCGGTACTATGCTCACCTTAACCAATGGATCGGCATGTTCTAAAAACCAACCCGCCACAGCATGTCCTGCTTCATGGTAGGCAACAATTTTCTTTTCTTCAGGAGAAATGATTTTTGTTTTTCTTTCCAATCCACCAATCACACGATCAATAGCATCCTGGAAATCCTGAATATCAACTGCCTTCTTATCACGTCTTGCCGCGATGAGTGCAGCCTCGTTACATACATTGGCTATTTCAGCTCCGGCAAAACCTGGAGTTTGTGCAGCAAGTTTTTTAACATCAACTGTTGGATCAGTTTTGATTGGTTTCAAATGAACCTTGAAGATCGCTTCACGACCAACAATATCTGGTTTATCAATACTGATTTGTCTATCGAATCGACCTGGGCGCAAAAGCGCAGAGTCTAATACGTCAGGACGGTTGGTAGCTGCGAGGATAATTACACCTGAATCAGTTGCAAAACCATCCATCTCAACAAGCAATGAGTTTAATGTATTTTCACGTTCGTCATTTGCTCCTGGAACTTGACCACGACCACGTGAACGACCGATTGCATCTACTTCATCAATGAATACAATACACGGTGCTTTCTCTTTGGCTTGCTTAAACAAGTCACGAACACGCGCTGCTCCAACTCCTACAAACATCTCCACAAAATCAGAACCTGATAAGGAGAAGAAAGGAACAGCAGCTTCACCAGCCACAGCTTTCGCCAATAAAGTTTTACCAGTTCCTGGAGGGCCAACGAGCAAAGCCCCCTTTGGTATTTTTCCACCTAATTTGGTGAACTTGGTTGGGTTCTTTAAGAACTCAACAATTTCCTGAATTTCTTCTTTTGCTTCGTCCAATCCGGCAACATCAGCGAAAGTAATTTTCACTTTGTTATCAGCATCAAACAAGGCAGCTTTCGATTTTCCAATGTTGAATATCTGTCCACCAGGGCCACCACCACCGGTCATTCTGCGCATTAACATCCAGAACCCGAAGATCACAAGGAACAACAAGCCCCATGACATGAACATGTTCATGAAATTGAAGCGATCTTCTGTGCTATATTCTGGTCTCTTAGCTGCTGGGGTTTTGTCTAACAATTCACGAAATTCCTGATCGAAGTTCCCCGAATCAACAATCTTAATACTATAGTGAGGTCCTGATTTACTTGCCAATGGACCAGTACTGATGTCTTGTTTATATTTTGCGTTTTCTAATGCCTCGCCGCGAAGTGTTACTTCCGCCATTTTTGGATCCTGAATCAACACTACTTTCTTCACGTCTCCATTCGCCACCATTTCTTTCAGATCGTTGAAGTTTTTTTCCTTCAGGCTCGAACTGTTGTTAAATATCATTACCGCAAAGATTATCGCAATGGAGGCAAAGATTACCCACATCTGATAATTACCTTTTGGTCCTTTGCCCGGCAATAAGGGCTTATTCTCTTTCTTCTTGTCAGCCATGTGTAAATTAAAGTCTGTTTAAAATATCAAATCAATAACGCTACTGCAGTTTTTTAGTTTTGGCTCTCTTTTATTTCGCGAATATCAGCATCTCCCCACAAGCGCTCTAATGAGTAGAATTCCCTGCGATCTTTTCGAAAAACGTGAGCCACAACATCTATGTAGTCGAGTAACATCCACTCTTTATTGTTCTTTCCTTCACTATGCCACACATTTTCTTTCAAGGTTTTAAAAACCTCCTCATCAATGGAGTCAGCAATG
>JBDTTT010000177.1:0-9893 GCA_039930485.1 Chryseolinea sp. | reverse complement strand
TTTTTGCCGGGGCTGTATTATTCCTTGGTTCCTGCGTCTCTAACAAACAGTATGTATATCTTCAGAAGGATGATGTAAACAAAAAGGGCCTTCCAAAGGATACGATATTGCGAACCTATGCGATCGATACATTCGACTATAAAATCCAGTCAAACGATGTTGTTTCGATTCAATTTAAAAGCCTTACAGATAAGGAATACGATATCTTTTCAGGTGGTGCACAACAGAATGGAAACCTGAACCTAACCAGCGGTAGCGGGTTACTGATGGGAGAACTCGTGGATGAACTCGGAGAAATTCCATTTCCAGTGGTAGGAAAAGTCAAAATAGCCGGGCTGAACGTTTTTGAAGCCCAGGAAAAACTTCAAAGCCTGGCAGAGCAATATCTCCAGTCACCTGTAGTAAAGGTGAGGTTGATTAACTATAGGATTACCATTTTAGGCGAAGTAAACCGGGAAGGCTCTGTAACGCTTTTTAATAATCGTGTGAATATGATGGAAGCCATTGGATTGGTTGGCGGATTAACTGACTTGTCGGATAAAGCCAACATTAAACTGATCCGGCAACGCGGTACCGAAACGGAAATAGTGTATGTGAATCTGCTGGATGAGAATTTCATTCATTCACCCTATTATTATGTTTATCAGAATGACGTGTTAATAATACCCGCACTACGTCAGCGCCCTTTCCGTAAATACTTCGGACAGAACCTGGCACTTATTGCATCATCGGTCTCCATTTTACTTTTGTCTATCAACCTGATTAACTCGAACTGATCGTGAACAAGTCCCTTCCTGATTTAGAACTGGATCAATCACACCAAGGATTTTCGCTCGACTTCAAAAGAGTTGCGTATCGGGCAATCCGGCATTGGTATGTTATTGTCATTTCGCTTGGTGTAGCATTCACTACTGCTTTTTATAAGAACCGGTATACGCAACCTGTCTATCCGGTTTCGGCTTCTATTCTGATCCGCGAAATGCAGGCGACAGGAGGTGCCGAGTTATTGTATAAGAATGCATTGATTGATCCGTATCGAAATTATTTGAACGAACCCTATATCATCCGTTCATACCCGCTCATCGAGAAAGTAATTACGAATATCAATTTTCACGTTTCGTTTTATCGGGAAGGATACTTTATGACGACAGAGTCATACAGCTACGTTCCGGTTCGGGCAGAATGGTGTGGCCAGGAAACGGTGAAAACCGGAAGTTTTATTTTCATGCTGACAGATGAAAATCATTATGAATTGAAGGGCTTTTCTGATAATGAAAGTGTTAAGCCGCAACAATTTGCCTTGAATGATTCGATCGACTTCAGGGGTTATCATTTGTGTATTACACGAATACTCAGCCGTGAATTGGAATCCTATATTAATGTACCCTTTCAAATTGTTATACAGAACCCCCGCACCGTGGCGGGATCATACATTAGTCGCCTCAGTGTGAAGTGGCCTGAAGAAGGTGCCGGTATTATCAATTTAAGCCTAAGTGGCAACGATCCGGAAAAGGAAGTCGACTTTCTTACGAACCTGATTGATACGTACATTCAACTGGATCTGGATAAGAAGAATGAAACAGCAGACCGAACCATTGATTTTATTCAGAAACAAATAATAGGTATCAAAGACTCCCTGCGAACAGTAGAGTACCAGTTGGAACGCTTTGGAAACAGTAGCCGGGTGAAAGACATGAGCGTGGAAGCTCAGCGTTTGCTGACCAAGTTAGAAGGTTACGAAATTCAAAAGGCAGAATTACTGATCCGGCAAAACTATTATCAATACCTGGAAGAATATTTAAAAAAGGGAAACAATTTTGATCAGGTGATCTTGCCTTCTTCGGTGGGTTTAAGCGACCCTGTGTTAACATCAATGCTCACCAAGATGGTTGATCTCCAGTTGGAGGTAAAACTCGTTTTCGAACAAGAGCGTGGTAAAAACCCACTGATCACAAATAAAATTGAACGCATCAATGAGATTAAGAATGATGTAAGAGAAGCGCTAACGTCTCTTCGCTCGACTGATAAAATCAAAATGGATTTTTTGATGAAGCAGTTGCGCGAAGCCGAAAAGCAGATGAATATATTGCCTGCTTCTGAACGACAACTTATTTCAGTACAGCGCAATTATTCCCTGCTTGAAAACCTCTACGTTTTTTTAATGCAGAAACTTTCAGAAGCAGGAATATCAAAGGCATCGAACACGGCTGATATCATTCCGATTAATCCGCCCATGAAAGGCAGTGCTATTTCGCCAAAACCTTCTCAGAATTACACCATGGCCATGATGTTAGGGTTGGCTATTCCCTTCATTATTTTTATCGTGTTGGAGTTTCTGAATAATAAAGTACAATCCAAAGAGGACATAGCAAAGATGACTACGATACCCTTTATTGGGGGCGTAGGACATAACTCCTCGGGTAATAATCTTATTGTGAGTGAGAAACCAAAATCAGGGGTGGCCGAATCGTTTCGTGCCATGCGTTCGAACTTGAATTATTTTACCGGTAATAAATCGAAGCAGGTGTTTATGGTGAGCAGCTCCATCAGCGGAGAGGGCAAGACCTTTACCACCATCAACCTATCCACCGTGTTTGCACTTTCAGGTCGCAAAACATTGATTGTAGGTGCTGATATGCGCAGACCGAAAATATTTGAAGACTTTAATTGCACGAACAATTTTGGATTGAGTACCTACCTTTCGGGTCTTTCTGAATTTGATCAGGTAATTCAAAAAACAGGAATTGAAAATTTGTACCTGGTGAGTGGCGGACCTGTGCCTCCCAATCCTTCTGAACTATTGCTGAACGATCGGTTCGAAATGTTCATTAAGAAAGCGCTGGAACAATTTGAATTTATACTCATCGATACACCACCATTGGCACTGGTAACAGATGCCTTTGTGATGTCTAAATTTGCAGACCACACGGTGTTTGTGATGCGTCAGAATTATTCACCGAAGGAATTTGTAAAAAGCATCAGCGAATATTATCAGTCGGGTAAATTGAAGAATGTCAGCATCCTGCTAAATGATATTTATAAGTCTGGCATGGGCTACGGTTATGGCCAGGGCTATGCGTATAACTACGGCTACTCGTATGGCTATGGTCAAAAGAAGAAGAGTGGAAACGGATATTACGAAGAGAATTAATGCAGAAGGAATTTGAGCACTCTGTTATCTACCTGCGACCGCGTAAAGGCTGGCAGAGGATACCCTTGAAAGAACTGGTGCAGTACAGAGATCTATTGTACTTCCTAAGCATTCGCGGCATCAAAGCCAAGTATGCACAATCTGTTTTAGGAATAAGCTGGGCCATCATTCAGCCCCTGTTTTCAACTTTGGTTTTCACCATTGTGTTTGGTAATCTGGCCAAGGTAAGTTCAGAAGGTGTTCCTTATTTTCTCTTCAGCTTAGTGGCCATGGTGCCCTGGAATTATTTCTCAGGAACATTAACCGAAGCTTCAAGCAGTTTGGTGACGAATAGTTCAATGATCAGTAAAGTATATTTCCCCCGGCTTGTATTACCCTTATCCGCAGCCATCAGCAAGTTGCTTGATTTTGTGATTGGCGCGATCATGATGATTGTATTTTTGGTGATCTACCAGATAAGCCCTTCGTGGGAAATTGTTTTTCTGCCGCTGCTCATCCTTATTTTACTGATGACTTCCTTAGGAGTAGGCATGATTTTATCGGCTATGGCCGTGCAGTATCGCGATGTAAAACACGCCATGACATTTGCCGTGCAGTTGATGATGTATGTTGCCCCGGTAGTGTATCCTACCTCCAATGTGCCGGCTCAATATCAAACCTTGTATGCCGTGAATCCAATGGTAGGTGTTATTGAAGGATTCCGTTCGATATTTCTTTCCACGCAGGCCTTCCCATGGCTGTGGGTAATTGAAGCATTTTTGATTAGCCTCGTCTTGTTTTTTCTGGGGGCCGTGTATTTTTCGAAGATGGAAAAAAACTTTGCAGACGTAGCATGAGCGATGATGTAGTAATATCGGTTCGGGGAGTAAGCAAGCAGTATCGCATTGGTACAAAAGAGAAGAGAGCCGATACTTTTTTTGGTGCGCTCAAAAACTTTGTGGTGACACCGTTTCGCAATTATAAACAGATCCGAAACCTCACCCGGAATAATGAAAATGATGAAACGCTCTTCTGGGCACTTCGCGATGTTAACTTTGAAGTGAAGCAGGGAGAAGCATTGGGCATCATTGGTCACAACGGTGCTGGTAAAAGCACACTGCTTAAAATACTTTCGCGCATTACTGACCCCACGGAAGGCGAGATCATGATAAAGGGCCGTGTGTCGGCTTTGCTGGAGGTAGGTACAGGTTTTCATCCCGAACTTACCGGGCGGGAGAATGTCTATATGAATGGCACCATTCTGGGCATGACCAAGAAAGACATTGACCAGAAGTTTGATGAAATTGTAGAGTTTAGCGGAATTATAAAACACATTGATACACCCGTGAAGTTTTATTCCAGCGGAATGAAAGTTCGCCTGGCCTTTGCTGTGGCAGCGCACCTGGAGCCGGAGTTATTGATTATTGATGAAGTGCTCGCGGTAGGGGATGCCGAGTTTCAGAAAAAGTGTCTGGGTAAGATGGAAGATGTTTCCAAAAATGGAAGAACGGTATTGTTCGTGAGCCACAACTTAACGGCCGTGCAAAATCTTTGTCAGAACTGCCTGGTTTTGAAAAACGGTGCGGTCATCTTTGTTGGAAATACCCACGATGCTATACAATTGTATCTGGGAGAACATTCCAATCAACGGATGGAGCTGGTGGCCAATGGCGAGCCCGAATTTGAAAACGACAAGATCAAATTCATTTCGGCCCGGATCGTCAATGCCAATAGAATTGAAACGACTGATGATATTCACTTCGAATTTTCATTTGAATATAAAGGGATCGACTCGCCCATTATTGACGTTACCTACCACTTGTATGACGAGTTAAATACACTTGTGTTTGTTGGTAGTTCAGGGTATGAGCTAAACATTCGGCCAACGCAAAAGTCACTCACCTTCCATTGCACCATTCCGGGAGATTTACTGTATGAAGGTAATTATAAAATGGCCAGGTTAATTTTTGTTCAAGATAAGGGGTATCTTCTATTGAATATTAATGATGCCTTGTCATTTGATATAATTCCTTCTGGAAAGGAAAATTTTGGTTGGATGGGTAAAAAGCAAGGTGTAGTCAAGCCTAAACTTAAATGGTCCGCATTAAATGATACTCGTAACTAAACCCTTTTTACCACCTCAACATGAATATCAAAGATATCTTGATGGTATCTGGGGAAGACAATGGCTGACAAATAACGGTCCACTAGTTAATGAGTTAGAGCTAAGGCTTAAGAATTATTTAAATGTACCTCATTTACTTTACCTCTCTAATGGTACTATTGCCTTACAAATTGCAATAAAGGCTTTAGGCCTGAAAGGAGAAATTATTACAACTCCATTTAGCTATGTAGCGACAACTTCTTCTATTGTTTGGGAGGGTTGCAAACCTGTTTTTGTTGACATAGACGGGGGATCATTAAATATAGATCCAACTAAAATTGAAGCTGCAATTACCGATCAAACGAGTGCCATCTTGGCAACTCACGTTTTTGGCAATCCTTGTGACATTGAATCTATTGAAGCAATAGCCAATCGAAATAATATTCCTGTCATATATGATGCGGCACATTGTTTCGGAACACTTTATAAAAATCAATCAGTTTTTAATTTTGGTAAGATATGCACTACTAGTTTTCACGCCACTAAATTATTTCATACAGTAGAGGGCGGAGCAGTTTTTACACAAGATGATGAGTTGTTAAAAAAAATGGCGCTGTTAAAAAACTTTGGACATAATGGACCGGTAGATTTTGCTGATGTAGGCATCAATGGTAAAAACTCTGAATTTCATGCTGCCATGGGTCTTGCCAATTTAAAATACATTGAAGCAATATTAAAATCCAGAAAGGATCAAAGTTTACGATATGATCAGTGGCTTGACAGAGTTCACGCGCAACGTTTAGTTATAAATAAGGATGCGGAATTTAATTACTCCTACTATCCTCTAATTTTAAAAGATGAGGCTACTACGTTAAAGGTAATTCAGGCGCTTGAAAGTAATCGAATTTCTCCACGGAGGTATTTTTATCCTAGCTTGAATACAACAGCACCGTACAAATCAGGAGAAATACTCCTAAGTGAGTCGGTTAGTAAGAGGATCATTTGCCTTCCGCTTTATTATTCTTTGTCTGAAGAGGAAATTGATTTTATCTCGCGTATTATTTTGAGAGCAATCACTTATTAACGATGAAGATTGCAATAATGCAACCTTATTTTTTTCCGTATATCGGATACTTTCAACTTATCAATGCGGTTGATGAATTTATTGTTTATGACAATATTGAGTATTCCAGAAAAGGCTGGGTGAATCGAAATAGAATCTTAGTGGGCGGTGCAGATTCTTATATCACCTTACCGCTTAAAAAGGATTCCGACTATTTAAATATTGTTGAGAGATCGTTGGCAGACATTTGGCTTACTGAAAGAGAAAAGATGCTGAATAAACTTAGAGAGTCCTACCGATCTGCTCCAAGTTTTAAGCACGTGTTCCCGATGTTGGAAGAATTGTTAAAGAGCGAAGAAACAAACTTATTCAAGTTCTTGATTAAGTCTTTGGAGGGTATAAAGGAGTACTTAGAAATTACTACTCCCTTCGTCACATCTTCTACAATAAAAATCAATCATGATCTTAAAGCGGAAGATAAAGTTATTGAGTTAATTAGAAATAGGAATGCAGATGTATATATAAATCCAATTGGTGGACTTGAGCTTTATAGTAAATCTCGTTTTAAAGAAGATGGAATTGAATTGCATTTCTTGCAAGCAAAAAATATAAAGTATCAGCAGTTTAGCAATGAGTTTGTTCCCTTTTTGTCATTTATTGATGTTATGATGTTTAATTCACAACAAGAGGTAAAGAATTATTTGAATGAATACACATTAGTTTAAATTCTAAGAAAAGCATTCTATGTTTAATTGGGAAAAATTAGGTCGAGTTTTTAATCCGCTGAATATTTCGGGAGTTGATTGGCTGGATACATTTGCACAAGCACCTTCCGTTCTAATTTTTCCAGGCTTTGTTAGAGTGTACTTTTCATGCAGACCAAAAGCTGATTCAAACGGACAATACATTAGTTATTCAGCATATGTAGATTTAAATAGAGAGAACCTGTTTGATATTGTAGGTCTCGCAAAATCCCCAATTTTGTCGTTAGGCACGTTAGGCACTTTCGATGAATTTGGAACTTATCCAGTATCGGTTATACGAGCTGATGAAAAAGTCATCGCTTATTACGGAGGATGGACGCGCTGTGAGTCCGTTCCTTTTAATGTGGCAATTGGTTGCGCAATAAGTAATGATGATGGAGTGACTTTTGAGAAGATAGGTAGTGGGCCTATCCTTTCTTATTCTGCTAATGAGCCCTTTATATTAAGCGGACCTAAAATCAGACGATTCAAAGATCAATGGGTACTGTTCTACATCGCAGGAAAAAAATGGATTCCAAATGATGGTAGGCCCGAACCTGTGTATAGAATTAGGATGGCGACTTCATTAGATGGATTGAATTGGTTAAAGATCGATGAGGATATAATTCCGAGTAGGATTGAAGTTGATGAGTGCCAGGCTAGCCCGGATGTCTTTTATTATAATGGTGGTTATCATATGTTTTTTTGCTACCGCAGTAGCCTCAATTATAGGGGTAAAGAAGGTGGTTATAGGATTGGATATGCGTACTCAACGGATATGATAAAATGGATTCGGGACGACAGCAAAGCTGGGATCGAAATTTCTTCGGATGCTGAAGATTGGGACTCTGAGATGATTAGCTATCCTCATGTTTTTGAACTTGATGGTTCGATTTACATGTTTTATTTAGGGAATCATGTAGGTAAGTATGGATTTGGGTTAGCCAAACTAAAAGGCACACTTTAAGATTACTGTTATGAAATGGAAGAAGCTTGGAAAGATCTTTGATCCAACAACGCACCCTGCTTTCTCACAATTTAAAGGCTATGCTCAATCGCCACAGACTTTAGAATTGGAAGATAGAATTCGAGTTTATTTTTCTATTCGAAAGGCTGATGAAAGTGGAAAATTTATCAGCTACATTTCTTTTGTCGATTATGACAAAGAATTTAAAGGAATTATAAATACCTCAACCGAACAAGTAATCGAATTAGGGGATCTTGGTACTTTTGACGAGCATGGTATTTTCCCAATCAATCCCTTACAATATGAAGATAAAATCTATGCTTATACCTGTGGATGGAGTAGGAGAGTTTCTGTGTCTGTAGAAACCTCTACGGGCTTGGCTATTAGTAATGATGGAGGTTATACATTTAAGAAAATCGGGCATGGACCTGTTTTTAGTTCATCTCTTCATGAGCCATTTTTGGTCGGTGACTCATTTGTCAGGGTTTATAACAATGTGTTTCATATGTGGTACATCTATGGTACCAAATGGACAAAATTCGAAAATGAAAATGCTCCCGATAGAGTTTATAAAATTGCACATGCAACTTCGAATGATGGTTTGAATTGGCAAAGAGATGGTAGAGCAATAGTACACGATAAATTGAATGATGATGAGTGTCAGGCGCTACCATCAGTTTTATATTGGAATGGCAGATACCACATGTTTTTTTGTTATCGCTATGCTACCGGATTTAGAAATAATAAGAATCGAGGTTATAGAATAGGGTATGCTTATTCAGATGACCTAGAAGGCTGGAATAGAGATGATGAATTGGGAGCTATAGGTGTTAGTGAAAGTGGTTGGGACTCCGACATGCTTTGTTATCCTCATATCTTTCAAGTAGCTAACAGGGTATACTTACTTTATAATGGTAATGAGTTTGGCAAGTATGGCTTCGGTCTTGCTATTCTTGAAGGTTAGATCAGATGGAATTTATAGAATATACCAGAAATAGCGCAACTTTTGAACAGATTCAAAATCATCTTCTTGAGTGTAATGATTTATTTGTTCCTCCCCTAAGTTTGAAGGTGGAAATACCTGCGTATTCACAGAAGTTGATAACTTATGCAGTAAATTTTGAGGCATGGAATGAAACCAAACTAATTGGCTTAGTATCGGTTTATTTAAACGACTCCCATAATCGATTGGCATTCATTTCCAATGTCAGCATTATTTCTACTTTTGCAGGTAAAGGAATAGCTACTGTGTTGTTAAAGGAGTGTATCACATACGCTAGAAATTTGCAATTTGAAGCAATTGGACTAGAGGTATCTTTGAGTAATACACGTGCTTTGAACCTGTATATGAAACTAGGTTTTAAAGAGGTGGGGGAAAGTAATGGAATTATGAATTTGAAATTTGAAATAACAAGAAAGTGATTTTATGGAAGTAAATAAAGAACGGAATTACGATAAGGAGATGAAGGACACACCTAGTCATAAGTATGCATATAACTTTGACTTTGATGTAATGCATCCTTTTATGATTAAATCTTTCAAGCCATTTTTCAGACCTGGAAGTTTGTTAGAATTAGGTAGCTTTAAAGGAGACTTTACTAAATTACTATTTGACCATTTCGAAAATATAACATGTGTTGAAGCTTCTTCGGAAGCTATTAATCAGGCACAAAGTCAGTTTGGATCGAAGGTGAAATTTATTCATTCACTTTTTGAAACAGCAAATCTTCCTGAAAAGTATAACAATGTTGTACTTACCCATGTGTTGGAACATCTTGATGATCCTATTGGTGTCTTAAAGAGAATTAATTCAGAATGGTTATCAGAAGATGGTCGTTTGTTTTTAGTTTGCCCGAATGCGAATGCTCCGTCAAGACAGATTGCTG
>JBDTTT010000176.1:0-10004 GCA_039930485.1 Chryseolinea sp. | reverse complement strand
CCTTGTTTCCAATAATCAGGAATTTTACTGTAGCCTAAGAGCGCGCCAAGAATTCCTGCGGCAGAAGATGGATTACAATCGGAGTCCTGACCGGCACGTGTACTGATCTCTAATGTTTTGGTGAAGTCACCATTGCCATAGAGTAATCCCAATACCACATAAGCCGAGTTGACTGTGGCATCAATATTAAAAGGAACGAATACACCATCGGGACAACTAATGTCTTCCGTCCATTTCTTCTCAATTTCAAACCATGTTTTTTTCCAATCGCCTGGATATTGTTTGTGCCATTGAATTACATCACTAATTACTTTGTGAAATTTACTTTGTTCGGGAATCGTTTTCAGTGCTTCACTCACAACATACTGAATGTCATTTGAGTTAAAGGCTAATGTATACATCGCACCCATATAAACACCACCATACCAACCATCACCATAATTCATAATGTGACCAATTTTATCACTGATAGCAGAAGCGGTGTTTGGCATGGCAGGTGACATCAGCCCTGCAAAATCAGATTCAATTTGATAATCGATGCAATCGGCATGCGGATTATTTTCCCATTGTCCCGATTGAGGTGCAGAAATTCCATGCAGAATATTATAACGACCTGCCTGATTTGCGTGCCACAACATGTATCCGGCATTCGCATAGGCATTTGCAAACTCTTCGACAGGCGCATCTAATCCTTTCTTTTCAAATACATCCACGAAGGTGAGATCCATGTATACATCGTCATACAGGCCAGCATTATTTTCCATGGTATTTTTCAGATAACCATCGTACCATTTGATCGGAACATAATCCTGGATCATGGTTCCATTGTATTTGAATTCTGTTGGTCCTCCAAACGTTACACCAATAGTTTGTCCAGCCCATCCACCCTTGATTTTATCCCTCAACACTTCCTGTGAAAGAACAAGCATTTCTTTCATCGCTGGTGTTTTGACTTTTTTAGTTTCTTGTGAGTGAAGAGCGAAAGAAACAAAGAGAATCGGGAGTAGAAATATGTAGCGCATATTTTTAATGAGAAGTAGTTTCTTTTGAAATTTCCTTTCGAAAAGGAGCCGATGCTTGAGCACCCATCTTCGTTACCGATATTGCTGCCGCTTGATTGGCAAAAATAACAGCATCTGATAATGATTGTCCTTCTGCAATGGCAACGGTAAGTGCTCCATTGAAAACATCACCTGCAGCGGTTGTATCTATTGCTTTAACAATCGGTGCAGGTATAAATTTCTCTTCAACATTTGTTAAAACGTATACACCTCGCGAGCCTAATGTTATGATTACATTCTTCACTCCTCTGTCTTTTATTTTCTGTGCAACCCTCTTAATGGATTCGTCATTTGAGATTTTCGTTCCTGAAATGATTTCAGCCTCTGATTCGTTGGGCGTTATGAGGAATAGAGTTTTATAAATTTCGTCCGGTAATAACGCCGCAGGCGCGGGATTAAGAATTACTTTTTTGTTTTGTTGAGAAGCCGTTTGTGCAGCATACAGAACGGTACTCATCGGAATCTCCAATTGCATAAGGAGAATGTCGTGTTGCTCAATTTCTGTCTTGATTTTTGATAGATCTTGCGTTGTTAATACTCCGTTCGATCCTTGCGCAACCACAATGGTGTTTTCACCCTTAGCATCGACAGTGATTAAGGCAACACCGGAAGGATGTTCAGAATCATCGATGATCAGATCGGTTCGTATTCCTTCGTTGATAAATTGTTGTAATGCTTGTTTCCCAAAAATGTCGTTTCCGATTTTTGTAATGAAGGTTACATTACCACCTAATCGAGCTGCAGCCACGGCCTGATTTGCACCTTTGCCACCAGGGAACATAAAAAACTCTCCACCGAGTAGTGTTTCACCCGGCAATGGAAATTTTTCAGTCTTGATGACCATATCAGTATTCGAGCTGCCAATGACAATAATCGATTGAGGGTGCATGGATTAATTTCTGGTATGTAATCGTTTAGAAGAGGAACCAAATCATATTGGTCTGGTTGTCGCTCTTGCTGAATAGAATTGTACATGAATTTAGTTCAATTTTAAATTTATCCTTCACTTGAAGTGGTATTTCTACCAGTTGATTATATTTCAACCTGAATTATATGTACGCTATGAGATTTCTAGTTGCGCTTTTCGTTCTGATCAACATTCATGCTTTCTCACAAACTGATGATGCCAGTCTTACTGAAATCAAAAAGTTTCAAGACGAATTAAATGAAGACTATAAAAACAAAGAGACTTCTCCACTGGATGCCAAGTCGCGAAAACATTTTAAAGAGCATACTTTTTTTAAGGTTGACTTAAAGTATCGAGTGACTGCAACGCTTCGTGTTTCTGAGCCCGAACCATTTTTTCAAATGAAGACATCATCTCTGGCGACTCGTCAGTACCGGGTGTACGGTATACTTGAGTTTACACTGGAGGATCGAAAATTTAAAATCCCGGTTTATCAATCACAACAGTTAATGAAAACGAAGGGCTTTGAAGATCATCTCTTTTTTCCGTTCACTGATTTAACAAGTGGAGAACAATCCTACGGAGGAGGAAGGTACATTGATCTTCATATTCCAAAAGAAGGTAATATCATTGTGATTGATTTTAATCAGGCGTATAATCCGTATTGCGCATATAAAACAAAGGTGCAGTATTCGTGCCCGATTGTGCCTGCTGAAAATAATCTTGATATTAAAATCTTGGCGGGGGTAGCCTATACTCCAAAAAAATAGCAGACATAAAACAATTTCTGGATGGTCTCTGATAATTTTTCTACACTTTAAGTGATCTCAGAAAAACCTCAGCCATTTCCTGAGCATTTGATGTTGCGTGAATCTCCAATATTGATTTTATAAAGTAAGCTGAATAGAAAGAAAGATCTTCATTGAGTTGGTCAGGTTTCCAGATCGGAAAGCATTTCAGCAGGTGATATTGATCATCCCGAACATCATAAACAAGAATCGGATTTATGCCATCGCCCGATTCACCGGGACAATATAGAAAGACAGGAAAATCAAAAAGGCCTGCATCACGCAGAGCCGGGATCAAATTGGAATCGAAGTATTCATACTTGACCACGCTTGTCTCCAATTTCAATTCAACTAATTTTTCTTGTACAACGGTTAATTTATCGATCATTGCATTAAGCGGAACGTGTTCAGAAGAAAACAATTCGATATAGAACCACTGCTGAGACGCCAGATGTAAAAACTCAAGTGCTGATTTGCCGATGGTGAGTTTATAATCGAAGAAGGAATATCCGGGGACAAAATAACCGGGATAGAAATATTGCAGCTTCAGATTTTTGCAATACTCTATTTTGGAATAGATCAAATATTTCCCCAGACTATACTTCTTGTAATCCGGATCATAAAAGGAAGAAATTCCTGCAGCACTCGTTTCACCAATGTCGAAAAAACCGCAAGCGATTAATCGCTCGCCATCATGCACCGTTACTTCATAGGTATTGTATACAGTATCGTGCGAATCATTTCTACCAAAGAGAAGATGACTCAAGGATTCGGAAGGCTGGAAGGGAAGTGATTGTTTATACTTTATATAGAGTTCTTCCTTGTCGTCTGTAAGCTCCGCTGGTTTGATTGTAGTTCGAAAGACAGCATTTCGCTTGAATAATTTTATTTGTGTACTGTCGCTGGCCAAATCATTTAGTAAAATTCGCAGCCAAATGGCACTATACAATTGATCTTTGAAGTGAAGAAAATTCGTGGTAAAAATAGTTTGCCCCATTCTGAACCAGCCTTGCTCAAGGTAGAGGTCGAGATCTTCAGGTGATACATATTCGGGCGTGTGAGCTTGTGCAAACATGCCCGAAGATATAATCTTTCATTTCTAAAAGTCGTGCGGTTGTGAAAAAAGGATGAGTATGATTCGTATTAAATTCTTTCTGCCTTGTAGCCAACCTTTGCCAAGGCCTCTTTTACTTTTGCTTCTTTTTGTTCGTCATTAATCGTAAGAACTTTTGCAGGATTAGAAATGTCAACTTGCCAGTTGTCGGCACCGACTGCTTCATTTAATCCGGGAGTTACTTTTGCGATACACGCATCGCATTTAATGTTGGTTTTGAATTTTATTGACTCCATAAAAATGCATATTTTGATTTTAGAATTAAATGTTAGCTGCTTTCAATCGTAAACTATTGCTGACAACACTTACCGAGCTCAATGCCATCGCAGCACCGGCAATCATTGGGTTTAGGAGAAAACCATTGATCGGAAATAATATCCCTGCAGCAATGGGAATACCAATTACATTATAGATGAATGCCCAGAATAAATTCTGATGAATGGCTTTTACAGTTTGAGTCGAGAGATTCAATGCTTTTGGAATGAGTTGAAGATCAGAAGTGATCAATGTCATTTTTGCAACATCGATCGCAATATCAGAACCCTTACCCATAGCAATGCTTATATCGGCTTGAGCCAATGCCTGCGAATCATTAATACCGTCACCCACCATAGCTACTATTTTACCATCATGTTGAAGTGTTTTTATAAAATCAGCCTTATCCGATGGAAGCACTCCGGCTTTATAATGATTGAGGCCCAGCTGTTTCGCAACGGCACTTGCTGTGTTTTCATTATCGCCTGTGAGCATGTACACTTCAATGCCTTTGCTTTGCAGGGATTCAATCGCAGCTTTTGATGTTGCTTTTATTTTATCAGCGATGGCGATGATGGCAATTACATTTTTGTCAGAGCCAAAATAGACAACGGTCTTTGCTTCTTGTTGCAGACGAACAGCCTCTATCTCCAATCGATTTGGCAGAGCAAGATTACTTTCGTCCATCAGCTTTTTATTGCCTACATAAAAGACTTTGTTGTCAAGAGATGCTTTCACTCCTTTGCCGGTGATGCTTTCGAATTTCGAGATTGAAGTTCCTTGAATATTTTCTTCCTTCAGCTTATTCACGACAGCTTCTGCTAAAGGATGTTCGGACTGTGATTCTATTGTGTATAAAATATTTTTAAAGTAAATATTATTTTCTTCACTGCTCCAAAGCATGTTCGTCACAACAGGCTTGCCCTCTGTTATCGTTCCGGTCTTATCCAGAATGATGGCATTTACCTTATGAGCGAGCTCAAGACTTTCGGCATCTTTGATTAGAATATTATTTTCAGCACCTTTTCCAACGCCAACCATGATTGCTGTTGGTGTCGCCAAGCCAAGGGCACACGGACAAGCAATGACAAGTACAGTTACCGAAGTGAGGAGCGCATGTGTAAAAGCATTTTCGCCACCCACAATCATCCAGATGATAAAGGTTAAGATCGAAATGCCTAATACAACAGGAACGAAGATGCCCGCAATTTTATCTACCAACTTTTGCACAGGAGCTTTACTTCCTTGTGCTTCCTGCACCATTTTAATAATGTGTGCCAGGATAGTATCACCTCCAACCTTCTTTGCTTCAAATTGAAAGCTTCCCTTTTGGTTTACGGTTCCGGCAAATACTTTTTCTCCCAATTTCTTTTCTATTGCAATTGGTTCTCCTGAAATCATGCTTTCGTCAACGAATGAAGATCCTGACGTAACAACTCCATCTACCGGAATCCTTTCTCCTGGCCGAACAACAATTATATGACCTGCTTGAATGGAAGCAATGGGAAGTTCTTGTTCAACGCCATTGACAATTGCACGAACGGTTTTGGGTTGTAAGCCCATTAATTTTTTAATGGCAGAGGATGTACTTGATTTAGCGCGCTCTTCTAACAGCTTACCCAATGATATGAATGCAATGACTACTGCTGCTGCTTCATAATACACGTGAGGATGTACGCCTCTTGCATGCCAGAACGCAGGAAAGAATGTGTTGAAAGCGCTGAATAAAAAAGCAATGCCTGTTGAGAGTGCTACCAATGTATCCATGTTCGCCATTCCTTGTTTTGCCTGCTTCACTGCATTGAGGAAAAAGTTTTTTCCGAAATAAAAAACCACGGGCGCTGTTAGAACAAACGATATGTAATTTCCATACGGTAAATCCATAAAGAACATTCCTAAAATAACGACAGGAACAGAAAGAACAGACGACCAGATGGTTCGCGTTTTTACTTCCTGATAAAATTTATGTTGTGACTCCTCTTTTATGGCTTGATGATTTTCCACATCCACAACCAGGTCATATCCGATGGAACGAACTGCTGTTTGAAGATCGATTGGTTTTGTAACTTCTTCATTGTATTCAACCCAGGCAGATTGATTGGCAAAGTTTACACCAGCATCTTTAACACCAGCAGTGGATTTCAGCATGGACTCTACGCTCACCGCACACGCAGCACAACTCATTTCCAGAACTGGAAAAGTTTGTTTGACGGTTTTATTTGTGTGGATTGTAGCAGTATTCATTTTGATTCATGTTCTGCTACAAAGAACGAGTAATGCCCTTGATTGGTGCTTACATAATAACAGGAAAGAGTTATAGAATTCTCACGATACTGAGTCAATCGACTTTCTACCATGATCAATCGATCTTGACTTTTTGAGTTCAGATGGCGTGAGCCCGGTAACTTTTTTAAACTGACTCGATAAATGGGCAACACTGCTGTAGCCTAAAGTGTCCGCAATCTCACTGAGATTTAATTCGTCATAAAACAATAATTCTTTTACGCGTTCAATCTTTTGCCGGATAATATATTGTTCCAATGTAATCCCTTCAACAGATGAAAATAAGGAACTGAGATAATTGTAGTCATGATTCAAGGTTTCCGCTAAGATAGTTGACCAGTTGAATTTCCGATCCGTTTTGTCAGCATGATGAATTATGTTGATCACTTTGCTTTTAATCGATTCAATCAATCTCGCCTTGCGATCGTCCATGCGTTCGAAGCCAAGATTTATCAGGGAAGAGTCAAGTTGAATTAGAATGTCTTGCGAGAGATTGTCTTCTTTTAAAATTACTTCGCCTAACGAAATTTTTTCAGGATGTAATCCCAGTTTTTCCAGTTCCTGATTCACCACTAAGACGCAGCGATTGCAGACCATGTTTTTAATGTAGAGGGTCATCATTTTGCTTTGTCATTCTCCGCTATAATCCATCATCCTCAAACTGTTTCTCCAACGGCACATGCCTTTCTAAGTCCTCCAGAATTTGTTTGTCGATTGGTGTTTCCTTGATCACGTTGTAATTCTCCCAAAACTTTTTGTCGTATGGATAGTCCTGGTATTCCAATCCATAGTTCTTCATTTTTTCAGTTGGTCCAATGCGTTCGGTTGGGTTGGGATAGATTTCATTGATCAACAAGTGTTGAATTAATTCCGTTTCAAATTTTAATGTATTTGTTTTTTCATCAAACCATTTTTCAGTTGAGCTTACAGTAATGTAATTCAAGTACATTTTTCCTTCAAAGCGTTTGAAGTCGATTGTTTTTTTGTAGCCAATGAATTTGCTGACCAAGCCTTTCCGTTCGGCCAATTCATCACCTTGGGTTTTGATTTCAAAGTCAAGGCGAATGATGGCAAAATCTTCCTTGTCAACATAAATTTTGAGATGGAAATCCTGTTCGTTCGAGATAACAAAGACCTCGTGACCATTATAATACGAGTCAGAATCGCGTTTCATCAATTCAAAAAACTCTTCCTTGGCATCTAGCTGACGGTATCGGATATTATTGTGCAACAATAAGTCCTCTAATAAATTTTGTTGTCCGAAGTATTGTGTGAATTTATTTTCATAACCCAGGCTTTTTCGTACTTCAACTAATTTCACCCGCTCTTTCAATCGTGATTTGTTTCTTGGCTCTTTGTAATCGTCATCATAAATCTTTACAGCAGCTTCTAACAACGATATGTATGATCCGCCTACCTTCTTTACATCGCGGTAAAATCCATCCATCATGTAGGGTTTCATTGGAAAATTATCCTGAATATGAGCCCACGCATTTCTTAAAATTTCGCCACCATTGAGTGAATCTAAAACCACAACTTCTTCCAATACAGTTGTTGACTGATCCATCAGAATTATTTGATCTTTCACTTCGAGTAAACTCCAGACAGGCGCCTCAAATCGTTCATAGCCCAACATGCTGATCACCAAAATTTCGTTACGGTACTCATCGGGAATATGAAAATCAAACTCACCCTGTGCATTGGATATTGTACCAATTGGTTTTGTTTTCAATCCGATGGAAGCAAAAGGCAACGGTTCACCTGTTATGCGATCCTTCAATTTTGCAGACACGGTAATTTTCTGCGCCAGCGCATTAACGCTCAGAAAGAGAAGCAAAAGAATGAATAGGCGCATGGTCTCGAAATAATGATCAATATCCCTATTTATGATGTCCTTTCAAATGTGATGCAAGATTATCCCTTAAATTGAAGTTTTAACGCTATTAACTCATGCATACCGGTTTTCTTTATCATTGTGTAAATTTATTGCTCAACTTTCAGGCTTGAAATTTATTGAAGACATACCGCGCATCTGGAAACGGGCTTATATGTGGCTGTGTTTGTGGTATGCCTTGAACTATGGCGTTGGTACTTTTATTGAGTGGCGACTCGAAACACCATACACTTATATTTTCTGGAATAATCTTTACCTTCTGGAGGCGTTGTGCATTCTCATTGTTGCCATCTTTTTCTATGCTAACTGGCTCTTTAAGTTCAATCTCTACCTTCAGGTAGCAGGACATTTTTTAGGCGCCATGGTGCATTTTCTTATCATGGGTTCGCTTTCATATTATTTGGAAAGCTATGTTGAAGGATATGTAGGCTGGGATTACTGGAAAGCGCATTTAATGGGCTTGTTAAAGTGGGAAGGACTTCACTTTCACGATCAATACATTATTACTGTGGGGATGTATTATGTGATTCGCTATTTCCAAAGCCAGCAGAAGCAGGAGAAAGAAAAGAGTGAACTCACGCTTAAAAATAGAGAGATGCAAATATCTTTGCTGAAATCGCAGATCAATCCCCATTTTCTATTCAATACCTTGAACTCGATCAACATGTTGATAGGTTCAAGCAAAGAACAAGCACGAAAAGTAATCACTCAATTGTCAGATATCTTTCGATATGCACTGGATTCACATAGCGATCAAATGGTGCGACTCATTCACGAACTGGATTTTATTGACAGTTACATGCGCATTCAACAAGTGCGCTTTGGTGACCGGTTGAAATACATTAAGCAAGTTGATTTCTCCTGCATGAGCGTCATGATACCTCCCATGATTTTGCAACCTCTTGTCGAGAACTCAGTAAAGTATGGCATTGCACCAAAAGAAGATGGCGGGACCATTATATTGACCGTAAAACGCTTTAACAGCATGATCTTTTTTGAAGTAAAAGATGATGGGATGGGCTCAAATGCCAAAAAAGTAATGGACGGAAACTCAAGTGGTGTTGGGGTAAAGAATACAGATGAGCGATTACGTAGTATATTTGGACCAGGTTCGGGCCTTCGCATACGTTCTAATGAATGGGGATATTCCGTTAGTTTCTTTGTACCGATCGATGAACCTGCTTCTGAAGAAGATTTTTTAACTGAAGAATTAAATAGCAAAGCTGTATGAACATTACCTGTATTATAATTGACGATGAGAAATTAGCACGTGACCTTCTGCAAGAATATGTGCAACAAATGCCAAACCTTCAGGTGATTGGCGAGTGTGGCAAAGGCAAGGAAGCCGTGGAAGCAATTGATCGTTTAAAACCAGATCTTATTTTCCTTGATGTACAGATGCCCGGTATGAACGGCTTTGATGTGTTGGATGAAATTACCCATGATCCGTATGTGATTTTTTGTACTGCATACGATCAATATGCTATTAAAGCATTTGAAAAAAATGCAGTCGATTATATCCTGAAGCCATTGGATCAGGAACGTTTCAAATTAGGAGTAGAGCGTGCCATTAATCGCATGAAGGTTGAGCAAAACAACGTTGGTGAATTATTGCGCAACCTTAAAACGGAAAATAAAACTTCGTATGACTCGCACATCTTCGTACAGAAATCTGAAAAGCTCCTCAACTTACCAGTAGAAG
>JBDTTT010000175.1:0-10064 GCA_039930485.1 Chryseolinea sp. | reverse complement strand
GATAGCATAATAAAATACGGGCGCTGCAATTAATAAAATCAGCAACGAGTATAAACGCAAAAGTGTTTCACATCGATAAAGAAGTTGGAAAAATTTTGGCCGGACTTAAAGCTGATATCCTGGTTGTGAAGGGAGATCCAACAAAAAACATTTCAGATCTGAGAAATGTAGTTTGGGTGATGAAGGATGGAGTAATGATCAAGTAGATTTATCTAGAGTATTAACAGAATCCATATTCATTAAAACAACGAAAGTTGTGAAGCTAATACTGGCTTAGTTTTACCATTGGTACCAACTGTATTTTCAATATGATAAACTTCTGAAGCTTCTTTTCTTGAAGCAATAATAATCTTCGTTTGCCCGGCATGTTGCTTGAATAAATTCTGAACAATGGAAGGCGTGTTATTGTGAAATGACAAATGAGATAAAATCAAATGACTCATAAAAGACGGAGCATGATTACTGAAAAGTTCCAACGCTTGCCTGTTTGATATGTGTCCCTTACCTCCGCGAATGCGATTCTTCAGCGCGAGTGGATACCGTCCTGTCTCCAACATGTGCTCATCGTAATTCGATTCTAAGAAAGCAGCATGGCATTGTTTGAAATATCGCGTTACATTTTCGCACGCAATTCCAATATCAGTAATGACACCTACTTTTACTTGTTGATGCTGCACAATGAAACTATGAGGATCGCTTGCATCATGAAACTTTGGGAATGGGGTAATGGTGAGATCGCCAATGGAAATAGATTCGTGTGGCAGAAATGTATGAATAAGGCCTTCCCTCAGACTTACCTTACCTTCTCTCATCGTTTCGGGAGTGATGTAGACTGGTACAGGATATTTCTTTATCAAGGAGCGCAATCCTGCAATATGATCACCATGTTCATGTGAAATAAAAATCGCCTTTACTCTCTTCATCGATAGGCCAAGCCGATTCATTCGTGTTTCGGTTTCGCGACACGAAACGCCAGCATCGATAAGCACAGCCTCTTTAATGTTGCCCACATAATAGCAATTGGCATTACTTCCGGAATTGATGGAGGAGATGAACAAAGACATAATGGGAGCAAGGTACTATTTTAGAATTTCTCGCTGAAGAGAATTGCATCACGAATTAAAAACAAAAAGCCCTACTCAGAGCTGAGTAAGGCTTTTGCGAATTTAACCTGAAAAATAAAATCTTAATTTTCTTTATCGGCCTCGTCAGCCTTTTCAATTTCTTCATCGATGATCTTTTCAATCACTTCGCGTTGACGTTCGTCAATCGTCTTATCTGTTTTGGCTTGCTTTTTCATGAAGCGCAACATAGCATTCTTTTTTATTTCATACGCAATGAACACTGTGTATTCCTTAGTCTTCTCATTGTAAAACTTCTTCTCATCCATCTTTCGCAAATCTGAAATATTGGTATTCATAGTTTGACGAACGAGACTTTGAAATTTATCGGCAACATCGGCTGCTTTTTCATTTTCCGTTTGTCCGAGGTATTGATCCGCAACTTGTTTCATTGTGGTATTCACTTGCCCACCCAATTGTGCCTTTGCGTCAATATCGGCTTTGCCACGTGCAATATTATCTTGAGAACTTGTGCCTTTGCCCGTACCTCTCCAGAATCGATTATTCGATTCATAAGCATTCCCTTGAAATGGCTCTTTTACTTTCTTACCTAAAACTCCCGATGAACAAGCTGCTAACGCTACAAAGGATATGAAAACAAATGCGTGCGTGATTTTCATAATGTATTAAGATGTTGTGCTTAAAATTAATAAAAATTGTGCCAGAATAGAGGAGGATGCTTAAAAGATGAGCCCGCAACAAATTGCGCTAGATTCGAATGAGCACCTGCCAGCGAAAAGCCCATTTCCATTGAATGGTGTAATTTCTTATTTGTGCATGTGATAGCATTTCGTTCAATTCATTTTTTGTAAACGCGCGCAGTACAGAAAGTGGGGCATCAAACTTTACCATTGCTGATTTTGAAAACAGATTTGTTAACATCTTGATGGAATGGTAGGCTAATGCATGCCGATGGATATCATTGATGACAATACCTACCTGAACTTGTTTTTTTAAGTCATTAAAAAATGAACTCAACTGTTGTTGTGAGAAATGATGATAGAAAAGAGTGCCAATAACCATGTCGCATTTTAAGGATTGAAACTCACGCGAGAATATATCAATGGACTTGAATTCAATGTGAGGTAAATCTTTTAAATTTTTTTTTGCAAAGGCAATGATGTTTGGATTAGCATCAATACCAATAAGCTTCACACTCTTGTTTTTCTTTTTTGCCCAACGATCAATTAACCGAAGCATATCACCACCACCGCATCCAACATCGATGATGGTAATCTCTTTGGATGAGTTAATATCTTTCAAAAGTTTCGCGATACCGTTGATTGTTACTTGATTTCCGCCAAGCCATGTATTGATTACTTCAAGCTCACGAAGCGTTTGATCAACTACTTCGCCTGAGCATTGAAGATCATCCATGATCTCAATTCCCTCGGATCGTTTTGAGAAGTCAGGCATGAGCCGAATGAATTTTTAGCACCATACTTTCTAAAGTAAGTCCGGGACCAAATGCCAGGCTCAGAATTCTTTCGCCATCATCAGCACTTGATAAATTTTTAAAGATTTCATTCAATACAAATAAAACAGTAGGTGATGACATATTACCATAATGTCTCAGCACATCAAGAGCGTGTCTATTTTGTTCTTTGCTTAAGCTTAATTGTTGTTCAATTACCTCTACAATTTTTTTCCCTCCGGGATGAACAGCAACATATTTAATGTCTTGTAATTCTTTTGAGATCTTTTTCAGCAGGGAGTTGGTCAGCTGTTGAATACCGGATTGAATAATGCCAGGGACATACGCAGATAGTTTCATTTCGAAACCCAGATCGCCAACACACCACGCCATGTCGTGCTCACCCTCAGGTGCAAGATCGTTGTGAAATTGTTCGAGTGATAATTTTATGGGCTGTTCACTGTTAGCTTCTACTAAAACAGCGGCAGAGCCATCAGCAAACAAAGCATTAGCAAGCAAATTATTGTCTGTTGGTTCTTTTTGAAAATGCAGGCTGCAAAGCTCAGTACAAACAATAAGCACTTTCGAATTGGCATCTGCTCTACAGTATGCATCCGCAACCTTCAAAGCATTGAATGCGGCATAGCAGCCCATAAATGTGATACATGTGCGCTGGATTGTAGTGGATAAGTTTAGGGCTTTTATTAAATCGATATCCAAACCCGGTGCATACATGCCAGTACAACTCACTACGATAAGATGTGTAATGTTTTGAAGATCAATTGAAACTGCGGTCTTGATCTTTTCAATCGCAGCAAGGCTCAACGGCAAGGCATAATTGCGAAAAGCTTCAAGTCTCTGTTTAGTTGAAGGAAAAGGTTCGAAGTCGGAAGTGTTTGGATAGAAATCGAAGTCTTTCGACTTTCCATAATCAGCTAAAACAGAATAGCGATGATCAATCCCGGTTGCTCTGAAGATGGTGCGGAGCTTGCGTTCATCATCGTGATTAAGCTGCATACTGCGCACCATAAAATCGGCCAAAGCCGCCTGACTAAACTGATGTGATGGATTGGCCGTTCCGAAAGCCGTAATGAAACTCATTTGTACTTATCTGTTATTGATTAACCATTCAAGGTCTGTGTTATTTGATTTTGCAAACCTGTTAACCATTAACAATTAACGGATAACAACTAGCTAATCCAAAAAAGCCTACATTAGTTTCAAAAAAGAAGTAAAACATGTTTTCATCTTCGTCTTGGCTTCACTTGCGCATTCCCTTTTCCTACTTTTTGCTACCCGTGTTTTTGTTTTCACTTTCCGTTTCCCCAAACATAACGGAGAAGACTTTGTTATGGACTTTCCTGATTGTTCATTTTTTTCTGTACCCTGCCAGCAATGGTTACAATAGTTACTTTGATAAAGATGAAAAAAGCATTGGGGGATTAAAAAACCCACCGCCTGTAAATCGTGGACTATTTTTTCTATCCCTTACATTTGATGCTATTGCCATTGTGTTGGGTTTTATAAAACTCAGCCTTACGTTTTCTATTATGTTGTTGGTGTATGGCTTAATTTCGAAAGCCTACAGTCATCCAAGTATCCGATTGAAGAAATATCCAATTGCCGGATGGCTTATTGTTAGTTTGTTTCAAGGGCTCTTTACGTTCATGATGTGCTATGTAGGCGTTAGTGGTTTACCCATTGAACTTGCCGTGCGACCTTCAGTATTAATACCGGGTTTACTTGCTACATTTTTGTTGCTAGGCACTTATCCAATGACGCAGATTTATCAACATGAAGAAGATGGAAAACGTGGCGACCAAACTTTTAGCAGAATGTTGGGCATTCGCGGAACGTTTTATTTCGTAGGTGGGATTTTTGCATTTGTAAGTACAGCCTTTGTATATTATTTCTACACTACGTTTTCACTTCATTATGCATTGGTGTTTTTAGCTTCGATGTTTCCGGTGGTAATGTTCTTTTTCTTTTGGTTCATCAAAGTGCTGAAAGACGAAAAAAAAGCAAACCACACCTATACGATGTGGCTTAACTTTATTTCAGCCACCTGTTTGAATGCCTTTTTTATTTACCTGTTTTTAGATTCGTCTCATATCCTTCAGGCACTTGGCTAAGCTGGGTAACTGCAATGCTAAGAGATTGTCATACCTACTTTTTCCAGCAATGCTTTAGTGGCGCGTATACCATCGTCTTCACTAAGCTTGCTTCCTTCATATTCAATACCAATATGACCAGTATAGCCAGCTGCTTTTACGATAGGTAACATCTTTGCATAATCAGTTTCAATGCAGTTGCCCTGCTCATCGAAGTCATATGCTTTTGCACTTACGCCTTTTGCATACGGCATCATTTCAGTTGTGCCTTTATAACGATCGTACATCTCTACGCATGGCGAATCCCACATATCATTCTTTTCACGCCTTACACAGAAATTACCAAAGTCTGGTAAGATTCCGCAGTTGGCCATGCCTGTGCCGCTGATTACACCGCTGAGCCATTGCCCGTCAGACGAGTATCCGCCATGGTTTTCTACGATTACATTAATATCAATTCCTTTTGCAAACTCAGACAATGAATGCAGTCCGTCTGTTGCAGCTTTGGCAACTTCTTCTCTGGTGCCAACACCAAAAGAATTTACGCGGATAGCATGACAACCTAAAAATTTCGCAGCCTCTGCCCACTTGTAATGATTCTCAACGGCTTTCTTCCGAAGTTTTGAATCCAAGTCGCCTAAAGCACCTTCATTATCACACATGATAAGCACACTTCTTACTCCAAGATCATCGCAGCGTTTTTTTAGCTCAGTCAAATACGCTTGATCTTTTGCTTTGTCCATGAAAAACTGATTGACATATTCAACAGCGGAAATACCAAAATCATTTTTAGCTCGGGCTGGAAAATCAAGGTTATCAAGTTTTTTGTCGAAGAGAGATTTATGCAGAGACCATTCGGCCAATGAAATTTTAAAAAATAATTCCTTTGGTACGGTCGATGCAATTGTAGTAGAATCATCTGTTCTATCAGAAGACGATTTTCCGGCACAAGCGGAAAGAAATGTTGTTCCTGCTGCAGCACTTACACTAATGAGACCTAGTGAGCGTAAAAATTCTCTTCTGCTATTCTCGTTTTTCATGGTGTTTAGGTTGTTGAAAAGTTAAGATAGGTATTCACCCTGACTTTTAAAACGATAATTACTTAGAACCCATCACCATGTGTGCTTCGCATAATACCATTGGCAATTGGCTTTACATGAATGGCTAGATTTATCGCGATGTTAGATGCAATGGGACTTCCAAATAGCTTCTGTATCTGTCTACCTCTCCAGAGTCGCGTACCAAAGTTTTTCTGCCATTGGATAGAGTACGTTGTTTCCATTTCTTCACGCGGAAGCGAGTTGTTCACATGTTCAATAATTAATTCGCTCGCCAGCTTTGAAGCATGTATCGCCATGGCCATTCCATTTCCGCAGAGTGGTGCAATCATTCCTGCAGCATCTCCAACCATTAACATGTGATTTTCAATGGGTGATTTTGTTTCGAATGATATTTCGTTAATTGTTTCGGGTTTGTCAAAAAGAAATTCAGAATGAACGAAAACAGATTTAAGTAAGGGATTTTTATAGAGAACATTCTCCTCCATCTCACGGATGTTTTTGAATTGACGAAGGTTATCGCGATGAGTTAGGTAACATAATGTTGTTTTGCCATCTTCAATGTTACTCATTCCGCAATATCCACCATCAAAATTGTGAAGCGCGATGAGATCTTCAGGGTGAGAAGTTTTGAGATGATACTTTACACCTACATAGGGTGAACGTTTCTGTATAAAACTTCGGTTTAGCTGAACGTCAAGTTTTGATCGCTTACCAAAACTTCCCAGCACAATATCAGCTTCCAGATTTTTAGATTGTGTTTTAATTTGAAAGGTATGGTTGGAAAAGATAACATCGTCCACTTCAGTGTTCAGCAAAAACGTGACACCAAGATCCCGTGCTTTTTCATATAGAAAATTGTCGAATGTATATCGACTGATGCCAAACCCCCCAAGATCAAGATCCATCGTTTCACTTTTTCCATTGATGGATGAAAGCAAAAACCGAGTGATAGAAGGTGGTGCAAATTGTTGCGGAAATAGATCGAGCGATTTTAAATAGGGAATAGTTTCATTTGAAATGTATTCTCCGCAAACCCGATGGAAGGGATATGATTTTCTCTCAATTAGAGTGGAGTGAATTCCTGCCTTCGCTAATCGGATGGAAGCAACCAATCCTCCTAATCCGCCTCCAATTATTACAATTTGCTTCATATCGGTAATGAATCTCTTGATTTGAGAAAGTTAGTGCAAGGATTCGTTTCAAAAACAAATATTTTGTGTTGGAACAAATCTTGCAACCCAACCTTTTACGTTAATATAACGTCTACTAATAACTCTGTTGGCAATGGAAGCAACTGTTCAAAAACAAAATTCAAGTAAGCCGATGAATATTCTATTGGTTGGTAATAATCCAATTGAATTGAGCACCATACTGGAAAAACTCAATCATATAAAAGGTCAAAAGATCATTACAGAGATTGCGTTCGACTTACAAGGTATTTTGCAGAGACTACTGCATTTTCAACCTCATTTTATTCTAATAGATGACAATATTGGCAGAACAGAGATGGCGTTAACCATCCAGGCACTAGAAGCGAATGATAAAACAAGAAATATTCCAATTACCTTATTAAAATCTTCCAATTACGAAGAAGCCCTTGGTGCGACAAGCATATTGGATTATTTATTGAAGCAAAATTTATCGTCAGAAGGAATTTATACAATGTTTCGAAATTCTTTTAAGTTTCGGAGAACGCAAACACATTTGTACAACGCGTATCAAAAGAGAAAAGAACAACTTACGAAATTAGTAGGGCGATAGAACAGTAACGATCTCACATTCGCAAATTCAAATAGCGATTAAAAGATAATATCGTGCTAGATCTGGTCGGCCAAAATCAAAGTAGTTTTAAATCTTACTCCATTTCGATTCACTTCAACTTTTACTTTTTTTCCGGGTCTGTTATTCAAGAGACCATTCACCAGACTCAGATTTAAATATTGAAGCGTTAAGCCATTTACGCTTTCGATAATATCGCCAACCTGCAACCCTGCTTTTTGTGATGAAGATTGTTCTCTTACTTCGGTTATTTCAAATATATTGAGTCTTGAACCTTTCGCTTTTATGGTAAGACCACTTAAGTTGTGATGAAACCCTTTCTTGTATGCTGCATTTTTTTTGAAAAATATTTTTTCCTCAGGGAAGTTGTAAACCATGTGAAACCGGCTCAATACTTCTCCACCAACCGACCCATTTCTAAAAATCTTACCAACCTTTAAACTATCAAAATAGCTGTTTGGATCGGGGAAGTTGGTCACAACATTATTCAAAGAGTATTCACCTAATTGCATGTTTTTAACACGTCCAATTTTCCCAAAAATCTCACCACCCAAACCCCTGCCAATCATTGAACTAAGTGTTAACTCAGGCACATGAATGCGTTCGTCAGAAGAAGGATCAAGCATTAACGCATGACTGGCACCAGTATCCACCAATAACTTAGCACTTAGGGTAGTGCCATCTTCTAATATAATTGTGGTAATAAGATAGGGCTTTGTATCTTCTATTTTTATGGGAATGGATTTAAACTTTTTATACTTACGAACCTTATCAGGAACAATAAGAGTGAGCATCCTCTTTTCGTAATCAACGTCTACAATAAAACGACTAAATAATTCGTATCCCAATATTCCGTGTACATCAGTACCAAGGTAGTTGCGTAATTCAAGATAATCTTCTTCCAGAACCAACATCGCATGCCCATGACTTTCAACTCCTGGCAAGCCGAGCGAAACATTATTAGTAATATAAGCATCGATTAGATTTACACCGCCTGCTCCGGATATGGTATACTTTCGGGAGTACTGAAGATTGAGAATATCAGTAAATGCTTTTTGGGTGAGAATTGTAGTTCGAACACCTGTATCCAAAATGAATTTTAACGGGAGTGAATTGTTCAATACAACCGGAACAACAATAAGGTTACTGTAAATTTCGATCGGTATTTGAACTTTCTTTCTTCCATTCGCCAACGAAAATCCTAAGGGTTGCCCGCAAATAACTGCAGTGTAGAAACAGAAAAGAACCAGAATCAGAATCTTTCGATACATAAAACATCTTCGATAACCGTCAAGATAAGACAATTTTCAGAGAGTGTGCCATCACCCCTTTTGCGGGATCACGAGATTAATAAGTTCTTCTGGTGAGGTGCTTACATTCAAAAAATCAAGATAGGCTGGTCTCAGGAAACCGGTCTCCTCCATCAAACGCATTTGCAGTAAGAGCGGGTCAAAAAAATGGTTCACGTTTAATATTCCAACAGGTTGTTGAATTAAGCCGAGCTGTTTCCATGTTAAAATTTCGGCCAACTCATCAAGCGTTCCCCAGCCACCAGGTATGGCGATGAAAGCATCTGAAATATCCGTCATGCGTTTTTTCCTTTCATGCATGGAGGCGACAACTTCCAATCGGGTAAGGTTTTTATGACCTACCTCACGATTCATTAAGAAATCAGGGATTACTCCAATCACTTTTCCATGATGCTCTAATACGGAATCAGCCAAAATACCCATCAACCCAACATCGGCACCGCCATAAATAAGTGTAATATCCCTGCTAGCTAGTAAAATACCTAGCCTCCTTGCAGCATCCGAGAAGACCTTATCGTTACCTATTGCAGAGCCACAGAAAACACAAATGCTCATTGGCTATTGTAAGCGATAATGAACTTAGAACTTATTGTCGTGTTTGTTTTTGCTTACCATCTTATTTGGGATAACCCAAGGACTAATAATAGCAAGAACGAACAGCGCGATAACGACCCAGAATGGCCACCAAGATAAATCCATAGTCATTGTTATTTAAGAGGGGTAAAAATAGGTTCTATTCCATAATTTTTGCAGAAAGAACTGAAATTTGTTTTAGGATAATTAACTTGTCGCGAGCCCGTATTACAAAGACATATGAAGAAGTTTCTCATTTTTTCAGGAATTGCTATAGTTGTTATTATCATACTCGGTATTGCGACCCGTTTTTTTATCACCCGGCAGGCTAAATCGTTTAGCCCTGAAGAGAGCGTTTTGTTTACCCAAGGCGACTTAAAGATTAAGGTTCAATATAATCGACCCTATAAAAAAGGTCGCGAAATATTTGGTGGTCTTGTACCCTTTGGAAAAGTTTGGCGCACGGGTGCCAACGAGGCTACCACCTTTGAAACAAGCAATGATATTCAGATTGATGGAAAGAATTTAAGGGCTGGTAAGTACACACTTTGGACAATACCAGAGGAAGAAACATGGACGATTATTTTTAATACAGAGGTGGGTCAGTGGGGTATTAACTCTGATGGTGAAGCAAACCGTTCTCCGGACAATGACGCATTACAAGTTGTGGTTCATTCAGTGAAGCAAGAGCGTGA
>JBDTTT010000174.1:0-10343 GCA_039930485.1 Chryseolinea sp. | reverse complement strand
TTGATTTTCAACGATTTCGAAAAATCATTTCCCGATACAGAATTTAGAAAAAATATTATCCAGCAAGTCGTCTGTTGTGATCGTACCGGTAATCTCACCGAGGTAATGTAAGGATTGACGAATGTCCATTGCCAGGAAATCTCCGGTAATATTATTATCCATGCTATGAAGCACCCGATCAAGTGCTTCTTTAGTTTGCAGCAGGTTTTGGTAGTGACGCAAGTTAGTAACTAATACATCGCCTGTCTTCACTTGTTTGATTTGTACACTCGTCAGAATTTTTTCCTTGAGTAATGCAATATTGGTTTTGTTCGATGCTGAAATAAAAACACAATCTTTATTCGTTAAGTACTCAATCAATTTGGCATCACCCTTATCCATTTTATTACCAATCAGGATCACAGGGATATTTTGTTGACTAAGCTCTTTCAATTGCTCGTGAATCTCAGCTTGCGTTGTATTCGTTAAATCAAAAAGATAAAGTATGAGCGATGCTTTTTTCATGCGCTCACGTGTACGCTCAACACCAATCGCTTCAATCACATCAATGGTATCGCGTAAGCCTGCGGTGTCAATGAATCTAAAGTTAACGCCACCTAAAATCAATTCATCTTCAATGGCATCGCGTGTTGTTCCGGGAATATCAGAGACGATAGCACGTTCTTCATTCAGTAATGTATTGAGCAAGGTTGATTTACCAGCATTGGGTTTACCTGCAATAACCGTTGGCACACCATTCTTAATTACATTACCCTGATCGAACGAACTGATTAGCGAAAGCAGATACGATTGAATGCGAAGAATTAATTTTCTCAAATCATCACGTTTGGCAAACTCAACATCCTCTTCACCAAAGTCGAGTTCGAGTTCAATGAGAGAAGCGAAGTGAATGAGTTCTTCCCGTAAGTTGTTGATCTCCTTCGAGAATCCACCACGCATTTGATTTAACGCAGCCTGGCGAGCATTGTCAGTTTCAGCATTGATTAAATCGGCAACTGCTTCAGCTTGTGCAAGGTCAAAGCGTCCATTTAAGAAAGCACGCTTTGTAAATTCTCCGGGCTCTGCTAACCGAGCTCCATTCTTTAACAACACCTTGATAATTTCTTTCACAATCACAGAAGATCCGTGACAGGAAATCTCAATTCCATTTTCTTTCGTAAATGAATTCGGTTCTCTGAAAACTGAAATAAGCACTTCATCAATTACCTTATCGCCATCGCGAATGGTACCAAAGTGGATTGTATGAGAAGGTTGTTCTAAAAGATTTTTTCCTTTAAATGTCTTAGCAACAATATCAATAGCATCATAACCAGAAAGTCGGATAACGGCAATAGCAGAAATTCCTTGCGCAGTTGCAAGGGCAACTATAGTATCATTTAAAGTTGATGGTTGCATGAATTAATTTGTGCAAGTTATCTGTTTAGTTGATATACTACTTCATTCACCATTAACCATTAACGTTTGTCCCCTTCTTCCTCACAACCAAAACTGGAATCTGCACGCGATGACGAACGGTATCGAGTGTTGTTCCGAAGATTAAATCTTTCAAGAACTTATGTCCGTGTGCACCCATTACTAACATGTCGGCATCAAACTCTTCTACCAGTTTCGGTATCATCGTTTTCGGATTTCCGAAACCAACTTTACTTTCAGCAATATATCCTTTTGCAAATAATTGGTTAATGTAATTTTCAAGTGACTCTACATCACGATTCGATTCATGATCATCAATCTGACTTCCATAAACAAATGCTCCGGCAGTTTCGACAATGTGCACTAATGCATATCGGGCGGTTGGTCCGCCTTGTGATAATGCGCTTTGAATAGTGAGTTCGTCAATGGAAGTGAAGTCAATGCAAATGGCAATGCGTTTATAAATAGGTCCATTATTGATATTTAATGCGACAGCTGTACCGTGCGGAATTCTTGCGGCTTCTTCCTCATTTCGTTTATCGAGTATGGGCTTGATGGTAATGTAAACGAGTAATCCAAATGCGGCAAGACAAATCGGGATAACGGTTACCCAGAGTATCCAACTATTTTCTCCCATCGCTGTATGCCAACCTGAGATTTCATTGTAGACTAACTTTACATTAAGAGATACAATAATGGCAGCGATAATCCAGGCAGCAATTCTCATCCACATCTTGATGGCAAACACACCCATTGTTTTTTTATCGCTATTGAAGTGAATCAATGGAATAATAGCAAAGCCTAGTTGCAAACTCAATACTACCTGGCTAAACACAAGTAATGTTCCGGTTTCACCTTCTCCATATAATAGGATAACAATGTAGGCTGGTATGATCGCAATGAGTCGCGTGATGAGTCTTCGCATCCATGGAGCAATGCGTAAGTTTAAATACCCTTCCATTACAATTTGTCCTGCGAGTGTTCCAGTGATGGTAGAACTTTGTCCCGCAGCGATAAGGGCAATACCAAAAAGAACAGAAGCCCAATGCGTGCCCAGTAGGGGAGTAAGAAACTTGTATGCTTCTTGTATATCAGCTACTTCGTGCATACCGGCTTGAAAGAATGTAGAAGCAGCAAGAACGAGAATTGCAGAGTTAACAAAGAATGCCGCGTTCAATGCAATGGCCGAGTCAATGAAATTATATTTGATAGCAGACCAAATTCCTTTTTCACTTGTGTCTATTCTCCGCGTTTGCACCAGAGAAGAATGCAAGTATAAATTGTGCGGCATCACCGTTGCGCCAATAATACCTATTGCAATGTAAAGTGCCTGATCATTTGGAATGGTAGGAATAAATCCTGTTACCAATTCGCCCATCTCTGGTTTAGCTAAAATCATTTCAATAATAAAGGCTCCTCCAATGATGGCGACCAATGCAATAATGAAGGCTTCAATTTTTCGGATGCCATAGCGTTGAAGCACAAGCAGGAGCAAAGTATCCAGAACGGTTAAGCTTACACCCCAGATGAGAGGTAAACCGAATAATAAATTTAAACCGATGGCCATTCCCAATACTTCTGCTAAGTCGCAGGCAGCAATGGCGATTTCTGCCAAGATCCACAGACTAAAATTTACACCGCGCCCGTACGTTCTTCGCGATGCTTGTGCAAGATCAAGTTGTCGCACAACGCCTAAGCGTGCGCTCAGACTTTGTAACAACAACGCCATCACGTTGGACATTAACAAAACCCAAATTAATGCATAACCAAAACGGCTACCGCCTGCGATGTCGGTGGCCCAGTTACCTGGATCCATATATCCTACACTTACTAAATAAGCAGGACCAAGAAAGGCAAGGAATTTATTGAAGCCTTTTTTGTTTCCAATGTTTACCGATCCATGTACTTCACTGAGTGATCTCCGATCCATTGTATTTTCTGTGTTCATACGCTACGCAGTAACTAAAATTTTTTGTGATACGATTTTGGAAATGGAAACCTTCATGTTATCCAGTTCTATTTCCAGACTGTCGTCATATTCTTCTTTGCTGATTAGTTTTATTTTTTTGCCTGGAGTACCTCCAATTTTATCAAGGTATTTTAGCAGCCCAGAGTCAGAATCTTTTACCGCAACAATACTCCCTTTATATCCAGGCAGCATTTCAGAGAGCATTGCACTGGATTGTATTTTTATTTTTCCGTTTTTATCTGGAATGGGTTCGCCATGCGGATCGACCGAGGGAAAGCCAAGAAACTCATCGAGCTTTTCAATGAGCAGAGGCGATTGAATGTGCTCGAGTTGTTCAGCAACTTCGTGCACTTCGTCCCAACTGAAATTTAGTTGTTGCACAAGAAATGTTTCCCACAGTCTGTGTTTCCGAATAATCGACAAGGCTTGTGCTTTTCCCTGCCTGGTAATTTTTACTCCGTAATACTTTTCATACGAGATAACATTCTTAACAGAAAGCTTCTTGATCATGTCCGTAACGGAAGCTGCTTTCGTAGCCAGAGATTCGGCCAGTTCGTTGGTGAGGACCGCTTTCGTGCCACCATCGGACAGATGATAGATGGCCTTTAGATAGTTTTCTTCGGTGAGACTTAGCATAACTTCATTTTACGGATATGCAAAAATAAAAGTTTAGACTAGTCTAAAAAAATATTTTTAATGGTTTTTATTGATTTATTGGCTAATTACAGTCATTTAACCAGTTAAGATGATTTTTTTCAACTTCTCAGCCTCACTTTCCCAGAATACATCTTCTGGTTTAGAGGTGTAGAAGGATTGATTTTTCATCCGATCCAACAATACTTTCGGATTGATGTTTGAAGGTTTAAAAGTGATAGAAGCCTGATGGGGTTTTGCAAGATCAACCCAAGGCTGATAATCAATCATCAAGATCGGCAATTGATAGCCTAGGTACTCGTATAGCTTTGTTGGTATGGAATTGACGATGGATGGATTTTCCGTGTAAGTGATAATACCAAAATCGGAGGATTGAATCTGAGCAACAATGTCGGAGTGAGGAACTAATTGATCGCCACCAATCAGTTCAATAAAATCTTTGTTGCTAATTGTGTTTTTGATTTTTTCAAGCGTTGATTGAAGGGAGCAATATCCAACGACCGTTAATTGTATCGAAGAATTTAGATTGTGTAATTGCTGAGCGAGATCAATTGCGGTAAAGACACCTGTTGTTTCAGCCAATGTACCTGTAAAGAGTAAGTGAATATTTCCATCGTTTTTCTTTGGAGCAACTATTTCTTTCTTCTTTGTTTTGTTCTCGATGACGGTCTTTTTGTTTCCAGGGAAATGTAATTCCGTATCATAGCCACGTTCAGCCAACAGAAAATGATTTACGAATGGAGAGGTAATCCATTCTTTACATCGAACATATGCTGCAACAAAAGGTCTGATAATTTTGGGAAATGCATTGGTGTAAAGAATATTCCTGCAATAATTTTCCTGAACATCATAAATTAATCGACACGAAAGAAAAACCCTTGTGAGCATACCGATCACTAATAATTCGTGAGTTGTAATGATCAGTATATCAGGTTTAATCTGGGTAATCTTTTTAAAAATTTTCCAGGGTTGTAATATTCTTTCAATACTCAATCGAGCGAAAGATGTCAGCGGATGAAAGATGATGGTGGGATAATTTACAATGCCCTGACTAGGATAACCTATAATATGTACTTCAGCTTCTTCGGCTAGTGTTTGCCCAAACTTCTCAAACATTCGTGTATCATCTATGGGCTTCAATAGAGAGGCAATAATTATTCGCTTCCTTTTTAGTGACTCGCTAAAGTACATATCGAAATAGAAGGATTGTCACAAAATTTAAAAATTCAAAATGTTCAAATATACACGGATTTTTTTTTGCACTAAATTATTTAGCATCAATGTGAATCACTTCTCGATGATGAAGAGGTTGACCATCTACCCGAATACCTTCAATAACAATTTCGAAATCGCCCGTTACATCTGACGTATAGAATTCAAATGTTTGTGGTTTTTCCGAAAGTGAAATGATGGGATTCCAATATAGTTGAGTGCGATAGTCCGGAATAGTGGTGAGTTGTGAAACTTCATCATAGACCGGGGAGAAATATAATTTTTCTGTCAGAATGCCTAGATATTTTTCTTTTTGAGCTACCGGTACATTATTTCCAGTTCCATCATAGGTAGTAAAGCTGATGATACCTTGAGTTTCGATGGGTCCATAAAAATAACGCCTACCAACAATTTCAATTTTCTTTAGCAATAGCGGATTATAACCCATCAATTGGTTGATATCGAAAACAGGAATACCATCGAGTAAAATTAGCGGATCCTCACTAAAGGCTTCTCGTTTTCTCAAATTCATTACCCTGATTTCAAACTGATCTCCTTTCTTCTTTAATATAATTTCCAAAACATATTCAATCAGAATATCCTCCATAGTGGGAAACCGAACGTAATCATCGAGAAGATAAGTTTTATCAGGCTGTCCGTAAAAGCGCACTGTCTCGGGTGTATCAACAATGGAATCTTGTTTTTGTAAATAGTATGCATTTTCAATTTGAGCGAAAACGCTTCTTTGTTCTATTATTTTTTGGAATGACGAGTCAATCTCCAATGGTGCGGGCACAAAGTTTTTATAATCATTTAAACCATTGCCATCGAGCTTAATTTGACAATCCGGACACGTAGCTGGAGCTACTTGCAAAATAACATCCGTGTTGAATTTTATTTTGTCAGTGTTAAAATAGAATCTCCCGGTTGAATCAGTGATGGAGGCAAAGAATAAATATTCTTTGGAAGGAATTGACAAGTATACTTTCTCTTTGGCAGCGGGTGTGCTGTCTTTCCTTCTTACAATGCCAGTGATCAGGTTATTCCGTACTTCCGGAAGAAATTGGGGTGTCGACAATCGGCTTGTTAAAAGATTTTCAACTGAGTACGGCATCGGTTTTCGCGCAAGCATTTCATCATCGATACTATTTTTGTTTGAGTAATTTAAATTGCTTTTCTCATCATCGAAAAATAAATTGCGGGTGATGGAAACAGGATTGCTGGCTTTCTTTTCAATCTTTCTTACACTAATAGAGAGATGAGAAGGTAAGGTATCTTTCGTAGTTAGTGTTGCACTTATTTTTTGCCTGGTGTTATAGGTTTTGGTTTTCAGTATCAGGTCAAGGCCAGATTCATTTGTTGGAGCATTAAAAACGAATCGTTCACACGCAACTTCGTTATTGGTGGTGATAACAGCCAATTGCGAGATACCAAATGGGAGCAGTACTTTTTTAATTTCACATTGAGCTTGTTCATTGTTGAATTGAATGCTAAAGTTGCCAAGGAAAATATCGTCCTGATGTACAATAATTTTTGCCTGGGCAGTTTTTCCAATACCTCTGCTGATTAAATCAATCAAAAAAGTATTTTCTTTTTCGGTCACATGCATTGCAATTCCTTCGGCAACAATCAGGGGCAACGGTTGGAAATGCATATTTTGGAGTGAATCGATGATGACTGCTTTGTATTCTTTTCCGGTAATGGGAGTTAGACTAAACCTTGCCTTACCGTTGTTCGCAGAAGAGAACTCCACAATGGTATTTCCAGTATCATCCAATACTTTGCCAGTAAATTTTATTCCATTCATTTTTTCATCGGATACACTAAACCCTATCGTGTTATTGACACCCGCGATAATTCTTCCGCCTTCCGGAAAGAACTCAATCTGTAATTGTGATTTCTTTCTTTGAGTTACGTTTTCTGGCTTTCGAAAGGGGTTGATAATTGTAATTTGTTTTTTAAAGAAATTCTCAGAAGAATAATTCTTCATCCAATGGGTATAAGCAATAAGCGTATAATTTCCCGAGGTTAAAGTTGACGGCAGAAAAAAATCACCGGATCCAATTCCTTGCTTTAAAAGAACTTTTGCCTGCAGCACAGGAGATGCGGTGGCATCAATCACTTCAACGTAAGCAATGGTGCTTAGTGTGGAAGGAGTATTGTTTGTTGAGTTTACAGAATATGTTTTGAAGAGAAGAGATTCGCCTACCAGAAGAAAGGGAGAGTTAATGTGAAGGTAAATACGTTCTTCATAGTGATTCGTGTTGTTTTGACTGGCAACACTATGTAAAGAACTTACTGTTTTATTCTGAGCGAGACAGTTGATGACTGAAAACGAGTAAAGGCAAATTGAGATAATACTATTTTTCATGCTTCGTTATTCCCAGAATGTCGGTTTAAGATTTGTTCCTCGTGATGTACAATCACAGCAGGCAATACGCATCAGAAATACAACGGATGGCCCTTCACCACCGGCATCTGCAATGATCAGACTCTTTTGATAAGCTTCCATAGTCTCTCCCAATTCTTCAATCGGAATGGTAACAGGTGCTGTCTCGACACAACTTTGCAGATATAGTGGGGGTATGTAACCGCTTTCTGCAAATTGCCTGGGTGTGAAGAATGCCCGCATTGTAGCAACGGCCGAAGCGTCAAAATAACCCAACACACTTTTCTGATTGTTGTTTACGGAAAAGATATTTCCGGCAATTGTTCCGGGCTGTTTATCAAATAGTGAGCCTTGCTCCTCATTGATCTCTTCTAATTGTTTCCAGAAGAAGAATGATTTTTCGTTTAAGGAATATTGTTTTGCTAAAATGCTATACTTAATTACCAGGTCAGGAGATTCTGCTGGAATAAATTTCAATGGAAATGCAACTACCTTATTCTGAAGTAAGCCTTGAGTTGTTCGAATAAGTACATTCTTTGAAGTATCACTTGCCCAGCAATGATCAACAGAATTGGTGCGAATGGTCAATGTATTTCCTCCTGTCCAGATAAATTTGGAGGGGTAGGGAGTTTTGATCTCGTAGGTTCCTTCGTATTCCCAGCGATAATAGTGGGTGTTATTTTGCGGGTCGCTTGTATCGAGAAATATCTGTATGCCCGGACCTGCATTTGAATGAGTTGAGTATTGAGCGTAGATTTTTTCTATTGGGGGAGTATCCATTAGTGTAACTTCTTCGGATACAAATTCATCACCATTGCTTGTGACAATTGAAAGTTTGTAACGCAAGCCAATAGTGCCTGAGAAATAGGGAGTCTTATAAATTCCGGGAGAGGCTTCTGTAGTAGGTGTTGTTACTCCATTGCTATCGATGATGGAGACGAAGGCTCTTTCTTCTGGTGTAAACCTCAAGTTATTTAAAGAATTTGTTCTGGAGAGTATAATTTGGTGTTGTTTTGTTTCATTCGTAATCAAGCCCTCAACTACGAGTTTTTTTTCATAGTTAATGGAAGATAGGTCGATTGGTTCTATGCAACCTCCCGCGAGTAAAAAGACAAACACGCCTACCGCTTTGCTCATTTTTTTAATTTTTTCTTTCTCATTGCCAGAAAGAAGGTTTTTTGTTTATACCAAGATTTGTGCAGTTGCAACAATACCGTGGGCGAAGATAAAAGGTGACATCGCCTGTTCCCACTGCTTCAGAAATCTCAAGATTTTCACCATACCTTGAAAGGTATGAACCAATATTGCTCAGTTTAACTTCAATGGGAATAAAATTATCGCAACTCGTTAAAAATTGGGGCTTTTTATATCCGGCCGCTGTGAAATTTGAAGGCACAAAGAAGGCTCTTTTTTCCGCAATAACACCTGCATCAAAATAACCCAACACGATTTCACTACTGGTTAGGGAAGTTATATTTCCCCGAACTGTTCCAGGTTGAGTATCATATAAAGTGCCCTGGCTCTGATTTACATCTCTCAACGATTTCCAATACAGGTAAGCATCTTTCGACAGTGCAAATTGTCTTACTAAAATGCTGTACTTTATTCGCATATTAGGTGAATAACCAGGAATTGAATGAATGACTTCTGAAGTTACTTTAGATTCTCCCAGCTCTTGCGTTGATTTAATTAAGATGTTTCTGGAGGAGTCGCTACCCCAGCAATGATCTACTGGTACATCTCGAAATTCAACATTATTATCTCCAAGCCAAACGAATGTGGAAGGGAAGGGCGTTTTAATTTCGTAAGTCTCTTTAAATTCCCAGCGATAAAAGCGGGCTTGATTGGTGGAATCTTCAGTATCTAAGAAAAATTGAAAACCACCAGACCCTTCACCGATAGGTAAATCGAGTGTATAGGTAGCAGAAATGTTTTTGATTTCAGGAGTATCTCTTAACTCTACTTCACTGGAGATGTATTGCTTACCGGTTTGAGTTTTTATGTTTAGTACGTAGGTATTCCCAATAACGCCCGCCATCATTCCAGTCAGGTAAATTCCTGGCGACTCTTCCGTAAGTTCAATGGTTGCATCGCTTATGTCTTTAATAGAAACCTGGGCGCCAGTTTCAGGAATGAATATCTTTTCATTGATTTTTGAGGTTCGTGAAAGAACAACTTTATGTTGTTTCATATCACTGGAAATAAAGCCATCAACAATCAATAAATTATCAAAGCTCACCGACTCGATATCGAAAGGCTCTACACAACTCACCAAAAGAAGGAAGACAAAAATTGAAATACGATATACAAACTTACACATGGCGTTAGAATCTGAAATTGTAGGTGATGGTTGGAATAGGTGCGCCAAAGATGGAGAGCTTATATCCTTTGATTACTCCATTCTCCGATTTGAAATAAATGGAATACGGATTTTTTCTGCCTAAAACATTATAGATTGAAAAACTCCAGAAGCTGTGCGTGAAGTTTTTTATTTTATGATTCCCTTCAATGTTTACACCGATATCGAGCCGCACATAATCCGGAATGCGAAATTGATTTCGATCGGAATAATTAATTTTATACCCACCACCGAAAACATATTGCCCCACGGGGTAGGTAATGGGTCTGCCGGTGCTATATGCAAAATTTGCAGAGAAACTGTAGCGCCTTGTGAACTTATAATTCATTACCACACTGAGGTCGTGG
>JBDTTT010000173.1:0-10365 GCA_039930485.1 Chryseolinea sp. | reverse complement strand
ACTTAAGTCTTCCGCATCTTTATTAAAACATGAACCAGATTCGCTCTTCAGGCATAAGGAAAATAATAATCTCAAGACTATTTACTACTTTAGAAAAGTTAAATTAAGAAGGAATGAACTATTGGCTAATGAAAACCGAACCCGGTACCTATTCTTGGGATGACCTTGTTCGGGATAAAAAAACGATCTGGGATGGAGTGAGAAACTATGCTGCACGTTTACACCTAAATGCCATGCAGAAAGGAGACCAGGTCCTGATTTATCATAGCATGGACGACAAAGCCGTTGTGGGCACTGCGAAAATAACTAGAGAAGGTTTTGCCGATCCAAAAGATAAGGATTGGACCGTTGTTGAGATTGCCCCTGATAAAAAATTAAAGAAGCCTGTAACACTGGCCATGGTTAAAGGGGATAAGCGACTGGTGAACATGGTGCTGGTGAAAAACTCACGCCTTTCCGTTCAACCTGTAAAAGCAGAAGAGTTTGACATGATCCTTGCTCTGAGTGAAGGAAAGTAAAAGTGAAATAGAAAGAATATGTTTAGCTTAAGGAAACCAACTTTGAAACGACTAATCTTCCATACCGTATTTTTAATATCTATTGCCTTCACCTCGTTTGCACAATTATCCCAACCTTATCGTTACGAACGTAAGCAAAAAAATTCGGACGATTACTTTCACGTTATCTCACTAAAGGAGCAAGGCCTTGCATTATTTCGAGAACGCGAAAAATATAAAAACAACAATAAAGTATGGGAGCTGATTCTTTTGGATACCATGCTCCAGGAAAAAAAATCGGTTGAGTTCGAAATAAAAGATCGCAATAAAATGGTGGGCTATGAGATTACAACAACTCATATCCATCTCTTATATCGTACTGGCGAGACTACAAAAAATGATTTTGAATTGGTCTCGATAAATCTGAATGGTGTTGAAGAAGATCGGCATACCATCAAATCCGAGCTTGATTTTAAATTAACGCATTTCATTCTTGCCACCCAGAGTCTTGTATTGGGAGGATATGTAAACAAGGAACCTGCTATAGTGATGTACGATATGAGTACGAAACATGTAAAAGTTGTTCCCGGGTTCTTTCAAAAAGATACAGAATTGGTTGATCTGCGGCTGAATCAAAACAATACATTCAATGTCGTTCTGGTGGATCGTAGTAATCGAGAGGATCGTACATTATTATTTAAAACTTTTGATGCTTCAGGAGAATTGCTGTTGGAGGATTTTGTACCCATCGAAGAACGCAAATCTCTTCAGACCGGTATTACCAGTACACTGGAAGGTGATGATTTAATAATATTAGGAAACTGGGGTGAACGAAATTCAAAAAACTCGCTTGGTTTTTATGCTCTTACAGTTGATCCTTTTCAGGATCAGAAAATAAATTTCGTTGCCTTCGGAACATTAACACACTATCTCGATTATCTTAAACCAAAACGAGCCCATAGAATTATTGAAAACACAAAGTCTGAATTAGCTGCCGGACGAAATCCGAAATTTGTAAACTCTGTAATGCCCTATAAGATTGTAGAATATAAAGGTGGATTTTTATTGCTGGCAGAAATACATTCTTCAGTAAACAACTCAAGCGCAAACTACTATAGTAATCCATATTACTCCAGCAATCCATATTACTACAATCCATATGGCTTCTACCCTTACGGCCTGGGAACATATCCTGGTTCAAGCCGATTGTACAGACCCTATCCATATTCCTCCACGAAACAAAATAACGATGTGACCATTCATGAAACCGTACTTATTTCATTTGACGCAAGGGGAAATGTTGTATGGGATCAAAGCCTGGTGCTGGATGATGTGAAAGTTGAATCAACAGAACAGGTTTCTGATTTTAATATGGAGAATGACAAAATCACTTTTCTGTATAAAAAAGAATCCGAACTCAAATACAAAAAGATTGATAAGTCTGAAGAAACTGCTCTGGAGCAAACTGAAAAAATAAAGACCAATGACCCTATGGATGAAATTCGATCTGAGCGTGATTCTGATGGATTTGTAAGGCAATGGTATGGAAATTCTTTTTTTGTCTGGGGTTATCAAACCATCCGAAACATAAAATCAGAAGACCGTGTGCGCGAGGTATTCTATATTAACAAAGTGGTGGCGAATTAAATCTGCTTTTGCCTTTGTACTTTTTGTAACGTACCAGGTTCAAAGTCATGCCCAAATTATCCAGTCAACCCGAATAGAAATTTCACTTTCTTCTGGTGACGAGGGGTTTGAGGTAATCAACGCTTACCAGGATGGATTATATATTTTCCGTAGGCTACTATTAGACAATGAAGAAGTTCTTGATCTGATAAAACTAGACTCAACTTGCGAACAACGTTGGCGAGGTCAACTTCCCATCACTCCAAAATACATTTTGATGGGAAAGAAAGTAGAAAAGAATCTACTCTACCTGCTGTTTCGTTTCCAAGACTACTCGAAAAATGATTTTGAATTATTTGTGATTGATCAGGCCAATGGCAAGTATGTAAAATACATTATTAAGAATTTCATTCCTTTTTCGCCAAATGATTTTCAGGTAACCGAAAAAGCAGTTTTGATTGGAGGTTATTTTAATCGTGTGCCCGTTGTAATCTACTTCTCGCTGGCTACCGAAAAAACGAAAGTACTTCCAGGCCTCTTCAACGAAACAGGTGAGCTTACACAAGTACGAACCTACGAAGATGGAACTATTGACGTGTTGATTAGCGGTCTTAACATTAAAGGACAAAAAACCATTTGGGTTAAAAATTACGATCCTGATGGAGACCTGTTAAGCAATCAGGCATTGGAACCCGAAGACAACAAGAATTTAATTTTTGCACGATCAATCAAAACGGATAATCAATTGCAATTGATTGCCGGTGTCTATGGAGGGCGAAATACAGAATATTCACGCGGCATGTTTATGGCAAGTATTGATCCATCTGGCATGCAAAATATTCGATATTATAATTTTGGTGATTTAGAGAACTTTTTCAAGTTCATGAGAGCAAAACGCGAGCTTCGTGTAAAAAATCGGATTGAACGAAGAAAAATAAAAGGAAAGAAAATCCGATTCAACTATCGTATTATGGTGCATCAGATTGTTCCATACAACAATCAATACATCCTGCTTGGAGAGGCTTTTTACCCACGCTATACAACCATGGATCGTTCTTATTATTCAGGGTTCTTTAACCCGCTTCAACCCGGCAGTTATTTTACACGTGATGGTCGAATCTTCGATGGTTATTATTACACACATGCTGTCGTTATGGGATTTAGTAATGATGGCGATTTGCTTTGGGATAATAGTTTTGAAATTAATGATGTCAAAACCTTTACGCTGGAGCAGTTTGTTAAGCTGGAAGTTCAGAAAGACAAAATTGCTTTGCTCTATCTCTTCGAAAATCAATTGCGAACCAAAATCATTAAAGGCAACCAGGTGTTAGAGGGCAAAACATCAGAGCCCATCGAAACAAAGGTTGCCAACGATGTAGTAAAAAATCATTCTACAGATCGGAACCATCTAGATTATTGGTACAATCAATATTTTTATGCCTATGGTATTCAGGAAATATCAAATCCTAAATTCGGGCAGCGCAGGGTTTTCTTTATTAATAAGGTGAGCTACAAATAATAAAAGGAACGAAGTGTAAGGAACAAGGTATAACTCTTTACCGTCAACAAATCTCGCATCGTACTTCGTTCCTCCTACCTTGTACCTCCTAAGTTCGCCTACTGCAAACCTTCATTCACCTACTTTCGGCTGGCAGCTGCCTATTAGGCATGGCCAAAATCTACTATTCCAGCGTTATTTGAATCATAAATCAATAACACATGGAAACGCAAGACGATAAAAGAACAACTCCAGGTATCGAAAAATCAGAAAGTAACTTCCGCTCAGGTAGAGCTCTGGGCGGCTTGGTGATCGTTATCATTGGTACATTTTTTCTTATAGACAAGATGGATATTGGGCTACCAGGTTGGTTATTTTCATTCCCAATGATCCCCATTGCGATCGGTCTTTACATAGGAGCACGTCAACGGTTCAAAAACTTCAATTGGCTTATCCCTGTAGCATTTGGTGTAGCCTTTTTAATTATAAATGAGGTAGACATGGATGCTCGTGAGTATATATTTCCTGCTATCATTATAGCTGTTGGCCTTGGAATGATCTTAAGACCACGCAGATCAAAAAGATCCGAAGAATACTGGAGAGACTTTGGCAAACAAAATAATGAGCGATCGGCAGAAGACTACATTGACTCAACCACCATTTTTGGCGGAACAAAAAAAAACATAATCTCTAAAGACTTTAAAGGAGGCGAAAGTTTCTGCATGTTCGGTGGCGCTGAATTAAATCTGATGCAAGCCGATATCAATGGACGAGTAGTGATCGAACTCACCCAAATTTTTGGTGGAACAAAATTAGTCGTACCCCCACATTGGAAATTGCAGACAGAAGAAGTGGTTTCCATATTCGGTGGCTTAGATGATAAACGTCCGATCGTACAAAGTTCATCTGTGGATGATTCTAAAGTACTTGTACTTCGCGGAACCTGCATCTTTGGTGGCATCGACATTAAAAGTTATTAGTTGTGTATCCTTTCCTCATCATCCTTAACCTCATTCTTATGAACTGGTATATTTCGAAAATCGTGTTTAGCATTGAGAATGCACAAGCATCAAAGTCTCAATTTGACGAACAACTACGATTGGTCGCAGCCGACAGTACGGAAGAAGCTTTTATGAAGGCCCGTACTATCGGACTGAATGAAGAAGAAATATTCTTTAACAGTAATCAGAATGAAGTGAAGTGGGAATTCATTAATGTATCGGAAGTCATCCCGATGAACAAACTGGAGGATGGAATAGAATTATATTCCCGCATTCACGAGACGGAAGAAGCCAGAACATACATTAACTTTATCCATCAAAAGGCCATTGCCATTCGCATGAATGAATGTGCCTATTAGTATCAATCTAAAAACACATCCAACAATGAGTATCCACACCACCCGTAAAATATTGCTAGCCTGTGCTGCGTGGTGGATGGTGTTGATTGTGGTTGAGGCTTACGCGCTAGTAGTGACCTTTGGCTTTACATGGCGTGTCGCATTGATGGATGTAGGCGATATCAATCTGCTCATTGCAACGGCCGGAAATGTAATGTTCAACTCACTGCGATATTATCAGCCGAGCCCGAAGAAAGCATTATACATATTTGCCGGAAGTGTGGCACTGGCAGCATTGTGTGGTGTGGCGCACGATTATTTGATGGGGCGATACTTTTCGCAAGATGAAATGTATCTCGCTTATCTAAAAAGCTCGCATGTTATTCGTGCCTTATTCTCCTGGTTGATGATTACCATTATTGCTGTGATTAGCTGGATATGGTTTTATATGAAAGATCAACGCGCTGGAGAAAAACGAGATCAGGATTCGCAAAAACTTGCACGCGAAGCCGAACTTGCATCACTACAACAAAAACTGCAGCCTCACTTTTTATTCAATAGTCTAAACTCGATCAGCTCTCTTGCAGGAACAAAACCGGAAGCCGCGAGAAAAATGATTCAGCAGCTTTCTGATTTCTTGCGCGGCACCATTAAGCGCGATGATCAACAACTTGTTACGTTCGAAGAAGAGGTGAAGCATTTAGAGCTTTATCTTGAAATTGAAAAAGTCAGGTTTGGTTATAGACTTAAAACCGAAATGGATTGTGAAGCCGAAGTCAATACATGCACTCTACCTTCCTTGCTACTTCAGCCGCTGGTTGAAAATGCAATCAAGTTTGGATTGTATGATACGGTTGGAGAAATTACCATTCGCATTGCTGCAAAGAGATTTAATGATCAATTGATCATCGTCATTGAAAATCCATTTGATCCTGAAACTTCACAACCACGAAAAGGAACAGGCTTTGGATTAAACTCTGTGCAAAGAAGATTATATCTGCTTTATGCACGCAACGACTTAATGAACACCGAACAACTCGACAAAGTTTTTAAAACAGAAGTAAAAATCCCTCAACCTGCATGATTAACACATTACTCATAGATGACGAGCCACTTGCCCGAAGTCTTGTTGCAGAATACCTTCAGGCCTATCCTGAAATTAAAATTGTACAAGAATGCAACGATGGATTTGAAGGTGTAAAGGCAATTGCCCAGCACAAACCCGATTTAATTTTCCTGGATATTCAAATGCCAAAGATCAATGGCTTTGAAATGTTAGAGCTTCTTGATCAACCGCCAGCAGTAATCTTTACAACAGCGTTTGATGAATATGCAATGAAAGCATTTGAAACGCACGCTATCGACTACCTGTTAAAACCATTTAGTAAAGAGCGGTTTGATAAGGCCATTCAGAAATGGTTGCAACAACGAAATCAATCTGAACCAAAAGCAACAACACAAACTCTGATTAGTGAAGAAATTCGTCAGCCGGAAGAACGAAATCGGATTGTGGTGAAAGAGGGCAGTAACATTCGTATCATTCCTGTACACGAAATCAATTACATTGAAGCATACGATGATTATGTGAAGATATTCACTCAGAAAGAAATGTTTCTTAAAAAGAAGACGTTGAGTTTTTACGAACAAAGCCTGGATAGTGCTCAGTTTGTAAGGGTGCATCGGTCCTACCTTATCCAACTCAATCAACTTACTAAAATTGAGCCTCTGGAAAAGGATACTCACATTGCATTACTCAAGAGTGGGGCAAAAATTCCATTAAGCAAAGGTGGCTATGGAAGATTGAAAATTGTACTTGGGCTATAGGTAGCAATATCTGAATATTCCGATATTGCGTTACCCAAACAGGTAGTGAGTTTTGTTAAATCTTTAACTTGATAAAATTGGCAGCGAACATTCTTGGATTAATACCAGCGCGTTATGCCTCCACTCGGTTTCCAGCTAAACCATTGGTGGATATCGGTGGTAAGTCTATGATACAACGTGTCTATGAACAAGCTAAAAAATCGACCCACTTATCTAAGGTTGTCGTGGCCACTGATCATCCAGAGATTTATAATCATGTTAAAGGTTTTGGTGGTGACGTGTGTATGACAAGGGAAGATCATATTAGTGGAACCGATCGTTGCTATGAAGCCCTTACGCTTCAATCTGAATCATACGAATATATCATCAACATTCAGGGTGACGAACCTTTTATACAACCCGATCAAATTGATTTGCTTGCCGCTGTGCTCACGGGGAAAACTGAAATTGCAACATTGATAAAAGCAATCAATCAAACTGAACAACTCTTTAATCCAAACCTTGTGAAAGCCGTTATCGGGAAGAATTGCGAAGCACTTTACTTCAGCCGATCACCCATTCCTTACCTTCGGAATATTAAAGAAAGTGACTGGATAACACATCATACTTTTTTCAAACACATTGGTATGTATGCGTACCGCGCAGATATACTAACAGAGCTTACTAAATTACATCCCTCCATGCTAGAAAAAGCAGAATCCCTCGAACAACTGCGCTGGTTGGAAAATGGATTTGAAATTTTGGCAGTGGAAACTTCAACTGAGAGTTTTGGTATTGATACACCAGAAGATTTACTTAAAGCTAAAGAATATCTGAAGTTATAGATTAGCCTCCTTCATCTTCAACTTCTCCACAGCAAACTTCTTCATCGCATCATAAACTCCCTCAACATCCTTTGAAGTCATGGAGCTGCCAATAACATGTGCTCCTGCATTTGGAAAAGCAATGGCTTCTTTCATATCCGCTGGTGTACCTAATTCTTCATTCATTTTTAACATAGCACTTACCTTCACTTGTGGATCTTGCTCTTCTTCGTTTTTGTAATAATATAAAGTAAGAGAAGGCTGTTTTATTTTGGCAAAGGTTTTCTTCGTCATTGCAGATTCTGTTAACTCCTCTAATTCTGTTAACGACTCTAACCGATACTTTTTGTTCCAGAATTTCGCGTGTTCTTCTGAGGCGTCTGTTACTCGATAATTACCTCCCATCACCAACCGTGCAATCTTCAAACCCCAAGGATCATTTAATAAAAAGGCAGCTGGATCATTGATGGCAATGTTGGGCGACAAATTAATCAGGGCATGTACATCATCAGGATATTGTGCCGCCAGCATTAATGCTACTGTGCCGCCAGTAGAAGTGCTAACCAGAATCACCTTATTACCTAACTGCTTGCCAATGGCCAATGCTTCCTTTGCACTCTCCCAAAAACGATCGGCAGTAAATAACATTAAAGTTTCAGTAGTGTCAATACCATGATCTGCCAATCGTGAAAGGTATAGGTTGCAACCAAAGTCTTTTGCAAATCTGCGATGTATCGGATCGCCTTCAATTTGACTCGCTGAAAATCCATGCAGGTAAACCACTGCGTATTCTGTTTTTTGTTTTGTACTATCATTCCAAACAATACGTGCCTCATTATTTGGTTTGATAACGTGCTTTGATTCATTGTCAGCTACATATTGCTCTAGTGCAGCCGCATCAGCAGGTACTGTTATTGGCGTGGGATCAAATTTTGGTTTCTTAGGTTTTGATCCGATAAAATATAGACCGATCAACAAGATGATGGGAAAGGTAATTTTGATGACGCGCTTCGAGATCATAAGCTAATGGTTGATTAATCTAAGAAACGAAAAAGCATGCGATTTAGCTATCGCATGCTTTGAATTTAATGTTAAGCATGATTAGTAATTGCGATAAAGCATCGTATCACAAAAATCAGTTCGTGTGTTAGAAACCCGGTCTTTAACACGGTAGCTCAAACTAATATCGCTTCCACTTACATTTCCTACACCTTCAATTTCATAACCATCCACAACCTGAAGTGGAATGGTAATGCTACCGTAATCTAAATATGCATATACCCGAATATTCGATCCATAGAAATTACTGAAATAGATTTCATCATTTCCATACGATGATTTTGATACATTCATTGAGTAATAGGTATTGTCATTGTACGTTTCGCTGTACTCTTCAGCATCATAGTGTCCTACAATCTGATCGCGACTATCATAACGCGGTTCAACATAATAGACATCACAAGATGCTAAAAGCAAAAGGCCGAAGAAGGGTAACATCCGTTTCATAATCGTTGAATTTTGGTGTTACCAGCATTAATACAAGTTCCCTGCCAATTCTAAAAAATGGATTTCTGATGCTGGAAACGAAGTTTCAGAACCTTTATAAAAGCAAATGCCGAACGCTGTTACGTCCGGCATTTACACCTTCTTGCGCCCTTTGCTTAACGGTTACGTGCAAATAAAAAATTGGCGCATCTCCTGTTTAAAAATTGGCACTCCGACACCGGCAAAAAATATTTACAACCAACAACCACTACGAATGGAGTAAATCAACCTGTCGTGTCGGAAATGCCATGCCTTTTATAAGGACGAGGGACGAGGTGTGAAGTACGAGGTGACCTCATTCTCCGTTCCTCTTACTTCGTACCTTAATCCACGTTATCGTGTAAAAACTTATTGTTCCCTAAAATTGAATTGTCATCATTCAAATTATACTTTGAGATGAACGGCTCAGATGAATGCGGAACATCCTGCATCTTTACACCTCTGCGTAAGTATGCTGGCAACGACCACTTCTCATTAAATTCATCCTTCGTCATTTCACCTTTCTTCGCTTGTTTCATTTTCTCCTGACGTTCCTTTGCTTGCTGCTGCAGGCGTTGCTTCGTTGAGCGATGCTGCATCATGCCATCATCATTGATTACCTGATCGCCATATTGCTCAGAACGAATATCGAAATCATCATCAGCAAAGAGCCCTTCTTCACCGTCATTATCATCTTTCTTAGGCTCTTCTATTTTATTGAATGGCCCGCTGAACACCAATTCTCTTTCCATTGGTTTCTCGTCACTGCGATCAGGTTCGATAGGAGGTTTTGTTCTTACTTCAAAATCTTTCTTATTGTTTACCGAATTGTCAGCTTGAAACAACCATCCTTGCGAACGATCCAGATCGTGTACTTTCTTCGCATCTTCCTTTTTGGCTGATAGCTTTGCCTCTGTTGCAAAACCCGTTGCAATTACTGTAACGCGAATACGATCACCCAGATCAGGATCAACACCGTGACCAAAAATCATTTCAGCGTCCTCACCAGCTTGCTCTTGTATGTATTCTGTAATTTCAGTCAGTTCATCCATTTGCAATTCAGCCTCCACACCTGATATAATGGAAAGCAAAATTCTTTTCGCCCCCATAATATCTCGATTGTCTAACAAAGGAGAAGACAACGCTCCTTCTGCAGCACTCTTCGCGCGATTATCGCCTCGTGTTTCAACCGAACCCATTACCGCAGCTCCGGCATTCAACATTACGGTGCGCACATCCTGGAAGTCAACGTTC
>JBDTTT010000172.1:0-10493 GCA_039930485.1 Chryseolinea sp. | reverse complement strand
ACCGATTGCGGTGAAAAGCATAATGATACACTTACTATTAGTTCAAGTAATGCAAATATTCCTGATACTATAAGTATCCATTTTGGTAATGATTTTTGCCCTTCTGTCATAATAGTTTTTTTTGCTTTTCTTTTGTTGCCTTTTGATATTTGCGCTGACGTTAAACGAAGCTTCCAACACTCTACGAGCTGCGTAAAATCTTTTCCATCTTCCTGCCCTTCGCCAATTCATCCACCAACTTATCCAGATACCTAACCTGCTGCGTCAACGTATCTTCGATTTGCTCTACACGATACCCACAGATTACTCCCGTGATGAGTTGCGCGTTGGGGTTTAGCGAAGCGTGTCGGAAGAATGTTTCAAAAGTTACACTTTCTTTTATTAGTTCCTGCAGCTTCTTGTTATTGAAACCTGTTAACCACGTTATGACCTGGTGCAGTTCTTCTTTTGTTCTGCCTTTCTTCTCCACTTTTGCCAGATACAAGGGATAGACCGAAGCAAAGGTCATTTTTGCGAAACGCTGATTATGTGTGTTCGAAGTATTCATACCTTCTATTTTAGCATTATGCGGCAAATCACTTTGATTTAGTAATAGTCCCTTCGTTCATTATTTGAATAGACAATCATTTTCTATGGAACTTAACTTTGTCATGTAACAGCTCTCAACGCTTGCGCCCAACGTGAGTTCATATTTTGTTTGGCTGCTGGAGAAATTAAAGCTGTCCAAAGGGAAAAAGAAAATTGAAAAACAGAAACAGCCTGAATTGCAAAGCCAGTCAAAGTACTGAAAAGGCAATTTTGAGTCATTGTTCATTTCAAGCTTCGCTCTTTTAAAATATTTTCTAATTCTTTAATTATTATATTTTGAATTATTGATCAATTTATATGCAAGAAACAAAGGGATTAGCGTAAAAAATCCTAAACTGTTTTCATAATGCTGTAAAGTACAATTCCTATAAGGAATCCAGTTAATACAGCATTAGTAATGGAAGTTGATTTCATTTTCTTTATTTTGTACGTGATATTTTTTTGTCAGTATGGTCTTTTCATAGATATCGTTTGTGTATATGACGTTGTGGGTTTAAGATTAGTAAACTGTCCCATGCCGCCAAACGCTGCTTGAAAGATAAAACTAAAAATTTAAACTGAACCCACAATGGCATATGCATTGTGTTAGCACACGTACCTCTCTACAGCTTATTTAGCTTAATGAAGTCCATTACCATCTCAAGGTATTCGTCACCAGGATCTACCTTAGTCAATACTTGAAAACCAGTCAGATGCTCACCGTTAAACTCAACTATTTTAGCATTATTGTTTTTAGAAAATGTCCGAGCGTCATCCGTCATTGTTGTCTTGTCATTTGAGGCACAGAAAATAATTAACGGACTAGATGGTTCCAATTTTTGAATTGTCCTTGTTTGGTCAGGCAGTAAAACAATAATTCCTTTATTAATTTTAATTCTATTAACAACTTCCTGTGGATTATTATAAAATCCTTCAGCAATTAAGAACTCAATCTTCTCTTTCCGTATCAAGCTTATATAAGTCCCCATGGACAGAGCGTAAAGCCCTATTTTGTCACTTGGATATTTCTTCCTGGTTGTCTTAATTACAGAATCTAAATCCAAAGCAAAATCTGGATAGAACAGAAAATTTTTATTTATTTCAAAGTCAGCGCTTTTTCCGAAGCCTCTATAGTCAAAGGATATTACCCTTACGCCCTTTCCAAGGAAAAAAATTGCCCTTGCTATTAAGTGACTCATGTTCCCGGCATCTGTTCCTACAAAAATTATTGTTTTATCAATCTCTATTGAATCAGATACTGCATATTCCCAAACATTAATAGAATAATTATCTGTAGTCATTGTCTGGTACTGCGAATATTTCAGTCCGTACATGTCAGGAGTCCTTTCATACACTCTACTAGGATTAATAGCATTTGAAACTGTATTCAGTCCCAATAAAATCATTAAGAAAATCAGTTTCATAAATCCGCTAATTCGTCCGAGGTATGTGTGCTAACGTTTATGTTTATGACGGCTTGGGTTTTCGAAGCTCGTCACTGTCCCACGTTGCCGAACGAAATTAAGAAAACAAAACTTCAAATTTACACATCACCCCAAGCTGGCATAAACATTTTGTTGGCAGTAGTACCTTTTCATGCCTAATAAACTAAAGCACTGTTTATTTATCAGGTGTCATTGAATGCAACCTGAGTCTATAAATGCTGAATCTATTTGATTCACTGAGTTTCTAAAAGTTAATCCATTATCCAACATATATTCCTGATGTTTCATTATTCCATCGTCACACTGATAAAAGATAACAATACTTTGAAATCCATTGTCAAAAGTTTCTCTTGGTCCATCACATGATGACGTTCCATCATCCTCATTTACTTGAATATCTAAATATCCCTTTTCGTCAGTCTCAAGAATTTGTGCGCCATAATAATCTTTGACCATCGCTAAGGAAGTCAGATTTGAATTATAGTGATTATTAAAAATTCCAAAACGGAGAGGGTAAACCGCAATAGTGATACTTGATAATGTTTCTCTCCTTTCGTTATAAAATGTAGCTTGAAATCTTCCGTAATCGACAGTTCTACATTCACTTAAGCATCCATCTAAAAGTATTGAGAACACTGCAAAAAATGATATATATAATTTCTTCATACTAGTTTTTTACACTCAATCTAAAACGTATTACCGCCAACGTTTGGGTTTGCGAAGTAATGCGATGCCGTTAAGTCAAAGATCCTGACAAGAAAGCAAAGGAGAAATGGATATACTCATTGTATTTTTTGAAAATAATTATTCACTCCATCAGTAATTCCACTTCCTGCAATACCGCATAGCATTATATTATCACAAAATAAAATCTGTCCGTTCAATTGTGGCACCATAGGCGTGGTCGAAAAATTAAAGTAAATGTTGTAAGTCCCGATTGACCACGTAAAATCTAAAGGAGCTACCTTATTGTTGGTCAAAGTCCCTGTCAAATCTTCTCTAAATTCAATCTTCATTCCTTTAAAGTCATTGTCGAGAGGAACTGCATAAATGTATTCTGCATGTTTCCATTCCCATTGTCCAATAATTTTATCTCTTGTTTCTTCAAGTCCCAATGTCTGGTTATTATGACATTCAAGAATTCTTTGGCTGTCATAAGCTGACTTTGGATCATCGTTATTTGCACATCTGATGCCGATAAATAAGCTAATTGCCATTAAGAAACTTATAATCACACATTTCATATTCCTCTCAATTTCCGTTTGTCATTAGACACAATTTATGGTTAAATGGATGGAATCACTTTCGGTTCTTTACGAAGATCAATTTTTCAAATTTAAACGTTTCTCTTTCTCTGTCGATGCCTTGCGCAACGTTTGGCTATAAAACGTATGCGTTTAAATACCTACATCTTTGTCCCACTGCCTGACCCGCGCCTCGAGGGTTGCTGACGAAATTTAACAGCACACACTTTAAGAACCTACAATACAGCATATGTTTTATGGAAGCTTTTGTTGGCAGTAGTGCCGCTATGCAGTAACTTTTTTCTTAGTCGTCAATTTCGTCTTTGACTTTTGTGCCGTCACTTTCTGTTTTGCTTTCCTACTTTTTATGAGGTCACTTATTCTCTTCTCCTCTTCCTTTGTCAACGGTTCTGAACCTCCAATAAAGTCCACGTCCAATTCTTTCTTTCTTGTTTTCATAGTTCAATATTTTTAAAGTACTTGTTCATGAGTCGCAAGGCCGCTGCGGTCTCGATAATCATAACACGTCCTCCGGCATGGAATGCTCCCAAAGTCTCGGTATAATGATTAATTAATTGTGTCTTTGAAATGAAAGTCTACAGGCGAATGCTACTAGGTTTCCTGGAACTCCAGAATAAACCTTTTCTTTACCCTTATTAAATGGAGCGCTTTCAACTAAGTGCATATAGACATGATCAAGTTTTAATTCAAGGCTCACTAATCCTTGAATTATGTTGGTGTTCTCTGTGATTGTCAGCTTATAAACTTCTCTCTCCGGTTGGCCAAGTTCATATTTCCAGTCGAAAACCCAGCCATTCTTCTTTGCAACTGTCTTAAGGTCAGCTTTGGTCAGATGAATTATGTTGGTTGTAAAGCTGTCGTCTGTTATTCTATTCTCAATGGAATTTGTCAGCTTATCAATTACAAAATCAAGTCCCTTTGTCGCTCGTTTTTCACTCTACAATTTACGAATTATTGTCCACTTTTTTAGGTTGGATTTACTGTCCAGCGGCATTACTGCCAACGCTAGTGTATGCGCAATTTAAATTTACCTTTAAAAATAATTAATCAAATTTAAATTGCGCGTACACATTGTTGGCAGTAGTAGGGTCCTTCTCCTTCCTTCATTCGTAGCCGTGTCTTTCGTCACCCGCTAATGTTACACCACTCTTTATATGTAAGTCCTGCGGTGGAGCATTTTTCATTTCTACTTTGTCCAATTACACGAAACTAACCACAGCAGTCACCTTGCCGTTACCTAGTCCGGATGCAAGTCTTTTTTGGCTGTTGTTTATATGTCGATGCGTTAATTTTTGTCAAAATGTTATTTGTCGCTGTTTAGAAATTCTAAAGATAAATGCAGAGACGATGAGTTTAATTTCTGTTTGATTTCAACTGCTGAGTCAAAAAGGATATAACTTTGTTTCTGATTTCTTCTACATCATACATAATGCCAAAGTGCGGTGCTTCCTTAACAATCGTTAATTCATTTTTTACACCATAATAGTTAAGCCATGCACTAAACAACTTTGATTGTTTATTTGACACGATATTGTCTTTTTCTCCATGATAAATCAGAAAGGGAGGGTCGTTTTTATCAATGTATGTAATTGGGCTAGCCGCTTTTGCTAAATCAGGTCGTAATAATGGAGCCGCCCCTATTAATAAGCCTTCGGGAGATTTTTCATCTTCATTGCCAGGCAGCAAAACTAAATCTGTTGGGCCATAAAAATCAACGACTGCTTTATATTGGAAAGGACGATAGCTTTCAGGGAAATACAAACTACTCATCTTATTATTTTGTGATGTACCCATTAAAGAGGCTAAGTGTCCACCTGCCGAAAAACCCATCAGTGCAATTCTGTTTTTATCCAAACTGTATTTATCGGCATTGTCATATAGAAATGAGACAGCCTTATTACAGTCTTGCAGAATGGCCGGAAATACCGCTTGTGTTGCAAAGCGATAATCAATCGAAGCTACGGCCATTCCGTTATTGAGCATTGCCGATACGGTGTTGGGCATATATCCCATGTCAGCATATTTATCGTTGCCTATCCATCCACCTCCATGTATAAATACCACGAAAGGTACTTTCCCTTTGGCATCGGCAGGAAGATAAATATCCAATAAATGTTTTGCAAGGGTATCGTTGTTATATGGAATATTACCATGAATAATTGTTCCTTTTGGCAAACGAGCCTGCACCTCGCTAGCTGAAGGCGGTTGAGCAATAGTAAAAGTACAGGTTACCATTGCAATAATTAACGTGAGAAATTCTTTCTTGCTTTTCATCATTTCTTAATTTTTGATATCATTGTGGTGTCACTATTAAATTGCATTTTAAAAATGCGGAGGTTCGGCAATTACTTTTCTCATCTGTCCATCGTTATTTAATTTTTTAAAGCCCGAGTCGTTGTCCGTAGCCAACTGATTTCCACGTTCCATTGAGAGTCTTTGAGCTGAAATTTAACAGCACACACTTTAAGAACCTACAATACAGCATATGTTTTATAGTTCCCATGTTAGCGGCTGGCGGCTTAGTCCAAATTTAATATTTCCATCGCTTTGTCGAATAATGGGTCGCGGCCATTAAATAAGTCACCAAATGCTTTTTCCGCTTTTATATCGGGAATAAGTAGTTTTCCATTTGTCGGATTAGGTCGAACTAAATAGATACTTGATATTGATGCTTGTAATTTTGAGTTCGGTAATTTAAAGGGTGTCCAACTTGTCGGACCAGTAGGGTTGTTTGAAACTTCTGTTCCTATTACGTTTCCAATTCCATTATCCTGTAATAAAGTAGTAAATAATGCTCCTGCGCTGCGAGATGAATAGTCAGCAATTATAACAATTTTTCCTCTGAAGATGGGTCGGTCTTTTGGAATGTAATATGGAGATTTAGGATCAGTGATCTTATCAAATAATACCGTGTCGGAGTTTGAATAGCCACTAAAGAATAATGAGTCCTTACTTGGAATGTTTCCGTTTGCTTGTCGGTACAACTCAATCTTTCTTTTGTACTCCTTTTCAAAGTAGTGTTTATAAAATTCGTTGTTCTTTACATATTCCTTAAAATCTTTCAAATTATTTTTGTCAGTCAGATGATACATCAATTGAAGACAAATAGCTTCGCTCCCGCCATTGTTTCCCCTTAGGTCAATTATCAATTTTTTAATCCCTTTATCATTAGACTCTTTTATCATTTTGTTCACATATTGACTGAATATAGGTCTCGATGGATCAAAATATTTCTTGAGCCTATTTGATGGTTTCTTTTTGTTCGTTTGAATGTTAACATAAAGATTGGCCAATGGTCTAATCCATGGCTTGACATAAGACTTCATTCCTTCTTTCATCTCAACTTTATCATAGCATTCATGAAATTGGAAATAGGTAATACCTAAGGAGTCAATAGTATTATAATCATATATTTTATTCCTGTACTTAGTGATAGGATGACTTCTAAAATCCTTGTCCGTTAATGTCCACTCTAATTTCCCTGCCATTAACTTTTTTATCCAAATATTATCGCCATTCTCAGTAGTTATCTTGACGCTGTCAATATGTTTTCCCAAAATAAACTCATGGAGTGTTGGTCTATACCACCAATTTGCAATTTCCTTTCTTTTAGAAGTTACATTCTCGGCTGAGACAAATTCAAAAAGCCTTTTTTCATATTCATTTATATCAACATCATTGAATGCAATAATTTTCTTACCAATTAAATTTTGATTTTGCCCTTTGGCAATATTTAGAATGTACCACGATGAGTCCCTGTTGAATGGGATGAATGGATATATACCCGTAATAGTCAACCCCGTTAAATCAATTCGCGTATGTTGATTGTCAAAATGTGAGAGATATTTTTTCAGGTATAGCCTGAACTCCAAATCTGTGATCCTATTGTTTCTCAATTTTTTGACAATCTCACTTTCTTCCTTAATCCGATCTTTCTTGGGGTAATAATCGTCAACTTTCGGAAAATACTTTTCACAAATCGTCTTTAAATAAATAAAATCCTGTTGGTATTTATTTAATGATTTATAATAAGCAGTTTTAGTTATTGGGTCTTTGAAGTTCTTTGTTGCTTGATTCTGTAAAATTGTCCCGCAGGAAGTAAATGTCAATGTTAAACTTAGGATTAGGTATTTTTCTCTTGTCATGTTGATCAAATCTTTTTAAGCCGCTTGCCGCTAACGTTTGTGTATGAAACGCGGCTGGGCTTTCGAAGCGCGTCACTGTCCCACATAACCAAACGTATTTTAAAAACTAAACTACAAATTTACACTGAACCCCAGCCATGTTTTATACATTTTGTTGGCAGTAGTAGAGCCCTTCTCCCCACTTCATTCGTAGCCGTGTCTTTCGTCACTCGTTAATGTTACATCACTCTTTATAATTAAGTCGTGCGGTGGGGCATTTTTCAACTTCATATTCATATTCTTTCCAAGTAACTTAAACTTGATACTCTTTCAAGATTTCAATAAAACAGTAGCCTTGTTTAAGAATGCTGGTCAGCGACCAACATTAACATAAGGTAAGTATAGCGTCATGAATAGCTATTTTTCATACCTCGCCTTAGCAAATCATAAACTGTTAAGCAAGTTAAAACTATTCTTTACTCTTTGTCTTCCCTTTCTTTACTTTACCAAATGAATCAAATGCGATCACAGTCTTTCCATCTTTCCCCTGCGAAGCTCTTAGGAATACGCTTAATCCAACCTTTGCACCGGTACCAACATTTTGAGGAACAAAATCTTTGTCACGTTTCTTAAGATTACTCAGCGGAATTTGGATACTTAAGTTTGTACTGTCTTTTAAGCTATACCTGCCTTCCAAAAATAAGGTGAGTACACTTGACTGAACTTCCATCCTGCTAATATCCAACTCTGTTCCATGAACGTTAAAGTCGGCCATGACCTCATCGAACCGAACATCTGTAAAGTCGCGCTTTTTAAACAGGAATTTGCTCATGTTTTCAAGTGGTGGAAAATCACTGATCCGTCCCTGCTTAACGTTAAATACTACGTGACCTTTTAACGGGGGCATCAGGACAAAAAAATTATTGTCAATGGCAGCTGTAACATCTATGTTGGCATTAAGGCTTCCTTCCAAATGTTCCGAACGAATCGCATTCTGTTTGAAGTTATCGAACATCTTGAAAAATTCTTTAATATCTGCATCGCGAACAGATGCGTTTAGGGCAAAAGGATTTACATCATCCGCTAGGTTATAAACGGTGGATGAAAATTCTACTGTTCCCCCAGCCATTGATATCTTCATGCCACTTGTTTGTAATGTATTGCCTGCCAGCAATACGTTTCCGGCAATTTCTGTTCCGTAGATGTCATTCCTTTTAAACTTATCAATCTTAAAGCTCAGGTCGAACTCTATCTTTTCATAAATCTGATCGAGCAGATCAGAAACTTTCTTCTTGTCGCGTGCATTTTTATCCATATCAACAATTTCTACTTTCTGTGCTAGAGGTCTCGTAAAATCAAGGGACGGAGAATAGATGTTTAACAGAACCTTGCCCTTCTTTTCAGGAATCAGGAAGAATGGAATGAAGCCTGTCACCGATCCTGAAAGAGAGATTCGATCTTCATTCATCCGCATCTTAATATCTTTAACGGTAAACTTCTTCTCCGTAAACATAAATGCTGCCTCAATACTGTCGAACTCAATATTTTTTGACCGGTACGCGAGCTTTCCACCTCTAACAATTGTCTCACCCTGAAGCTTGCCATGATAGCGTGTGGCGGCATCATCAAAGTATTCATTCAGCTTACCCTGAAATTTTACTTTTGAAATAAAATGTCCCGCAATGAATTTAATTCTTGTTGTATCAACATTTGCATTTACCTTTCTAAGGTCCGAATCGAACCTTACATCCAAATTTAAAAAGGGATCGGTGAGGTCATAAAAACTTGCTGAACCCGTAAAGGGCAGCGACTTGATTATTCCCGAAACGGAATCAAGCGTTACTTCCGAATTACGATCATCAAACCCGACCTCATTGCTTTTGTGATTTGTAAAAGATCCATTAAGAGAAGCGTTCCGCAAGGACAGTTTTTTCCATGTTACATTACAATTTTGCAATGCAAAGGAAACATCTACGGAAGGTGTAACCCCTGATCCCATATCCCCTTTCAGGTGTACATCAATAACAACAGGCTTGCTGATTAGAAATTTACTCAGGCTTGCCCGCAACTGCTTGTTGACTACCTGAAGCCCCTCTTGAAAGTCAAGCTTGTCGGATTGAATGTTGATCTCAAAATTTCCTCCCGGCAAAAAGAATTGTAACGCGCCTGAGAGATTTATGGTTGATTTTTCCAACGCGAGAGACGAAGCTTCAATAACCAGCCTTTTTGAAGGATAGAAGAACTCGACATTCAGATCAGCATTGGTTTTCTTGTTTGCTAGGAAACTTCCTTTTGCTTCATTGAACATTAGCCCGACAAAATCAATTTCACCCTTAACATGACAGTGTATAGATGTGTCTGTGCTGATGAGGTGATTGCCGGCACGCACAAAGGTTGCCACGAATGACTTTCCGTTTAACGAATCCTGAAAGGCAATACTCACGTTTCTGAAGTTCATCTCATCGAAATCAATGGAGGCTGAAGAAACACTCACTGAATCCACCGTGTCATATGAAGCGCTCTTTTTGAAAACATCCAGATTTATATAGCCGTCTTTGGTTCGGAAAATAAAAACTTCACCATTGACCACATCAATCGATTTAATGCTGACCTGCTTTCGCAACAGTCTGAACGGTCGCACATTTAAATTTATCCTTTCCGCTCGTAGAAATTCGCGCTTGTGATATTGATAGCGCGGTCCGCGCAGGTATATATCTTTCAGGGAGAGAGAAATATTTGGAAAATCAGGCAGCAGTGTAATTTCAAGATCACCAATCTGCACTTCACCGTTAACAGATTCTCTTATTTTCTCATTGACTTTGGCAAGAATTTCCGTTTTATAGCTGACAATAATCCCATAGCCAACGAGGATTATAACCATACTGCCCACCAGTAGCCATCCCAAAATCTTCGCCCACCGCTTCATGAAAATTGTAAAGACTTAAGTTAGTCAGAATTTTGACAGTACAAGCATGCAAAAAATGTTCTTGAAGTTTTGTGAGTCTTAAAAAAAGCTTTTGGATATTTGCGCATTCTATAGTAAAGAATGTTGGTGAGCGACCAACATTAACATAGGGCATGCCCAGCAAATT
>JBDTTT010000171.1:0-10571 GCA_039930485.1 Chryseolinea sp. | reverse complement strand
GTGAGTTTATTGATCCTATTCCGGGGGTCGGTGAAGTGTAGGTACCCGTTTGCTGTATGGCCGTCCATGCATTAGACCATTCGTTTGCCGGAATCTTTTTGTACATCGGAATTTCATTCATGATAGTCGCATACTCAGAAGCATTCGACATTTTTGGAATGACGGTTGGCTGTGACCACCCAAGATTGAAATCGTAGGATAGTTGAGGGGCTCCTGTTTTACCGCGCTTCGTAGTTACCAGAATAACGCCATTTGCTGCTCGTGCTCCATAAATAGCGGAAGATGCGTCTTTTAGCACAGACATCGACTCAATATCCTGAGGACTTAATCGATTAAATCCACCATCACGATCAGGGATACCATCAATTACAACAAGGGCCTGACTACCCGCTGAAGTCAATGTACCTCCACCCCGAATCAACACGCTTGAATTGTCCGCACCCGGTTCGCCACTGGATTGTACGGCAGATACACCAGCCATACGACCTGCTAATGAGTTAGAAAGATTTATAGCGGGAGATTTTTCTAAATCAGAACCATTTACTGATACAACGGCTCCGGTAACTGTTATTTTCTTTTGCTCTCCATATCCAACTACAACAACTTCTTCAAGTGTACTGATATCTGCAACCATGGATACATCAATTGTAGTTTTTGCATCGACTGAAATCTCCTGCGTTATATATCCAATGAATGTAAACAAAAGAATTGAACTGTTGTCCGCTACTGAAATTGCATAGTGTCCATCCGAATCGGATACAGCACCATTTGATGTACCCTTTTCAATAACATTCACTCCTGGTAAACCTGCTCCGGCATCATCTACCACTCGACCTTCAATCTTAATTGCAGTTTCATCATAAAGTGGAATTTCAGAGTTAGATTCTATTTCACTTTCTGATTGGGTTGATGCAGGTTTGAGTATGATTTGTTTTCCAATAATACTGTACGATACTTCAGGGCCTAAAAGATTCGCTAGTACTTCAACGAGCTTCGCATCCTGAAAATGAAGAGATACCTTTTTATCGGCATCGACTAATCTTGGGCTGTAGGTGAACCTTACCTTCGCTTGTTCTTTAAGGATGGTCAGAACTTTGTCAAATTCAATATTTTCTACATCGATCGTAATCTTTTTATCCAGCACTTTCTGGCCGGAACTGTCTATAGCATAAGCCATTGCTACAGAAGTAATTGCGATAAACATTTGAATTACTGTCACTTTCATAATAAACAATAATCCCCCTTGAAAGGGCTTTAGTTTTTTCATAGATTTAATGGTTTTTGTGTACGAAAAGGCCAAAAACTAGATGCCGCACAAATCTTACGTGAGGCATGACCAGGCTGGTAATGGTGAGACATTATCAGCCTACTTTTTTTGTATCTTTTTAAATCATAGGCTAAGGTTTTAGTTTGGGTTAGTTTTGGGTAAAATCAGTTGTTACTTACAGCGCGTTGCTTCAATGACAATGGCTGTACCGATGGAGGTATACGTTGCCCCCAGTGCATTACAAATAATTTCAATACGCTCATACAACCCCTCTTCTGATAAATCAGTAGTAAGTGTACAAGCGGACAATGCTTCTTTGTCAAATTGAATATCCACTCCATAACTTTCTTCAAGAGCCTCAAAAATTTCAGTCACTGGAGCGTTGCTATAATTCATTTTAAAGGTTGGCTGAGGCAAAACTATTTCAGGTTTTTCAACCAGCTTTTTTTCTACGCTTTCACTCTTACGATTATACACAACTTGCTGGTTCGGCTTCAAAACAACCTCCTGCACATCTTCCTTTGACTTCTTATCCATTTTTGAACTTTGAGCATACACCATTACCCGTCCAGTCTTTACGGTTACAATAATTTCCTTTTCGTCTTTGTTCGCTCTTACTAAAAAACTAGTACCTAAAACTTTGGTAGTAACCTCATTCGTATAGACTAAAAAAGGGTGAGCAGGATCTTTCGCGACCTCAAAAAATGCCTCACCTTCTAAATAAATTTCGCGTTGTGAAGAATTGAAGGGCTCAGGGTAACTGATCTTACTTCCTACTTGTAACGTAATCCTACTTCCGTCCTGGAGAGCAATCTCCATAGGATCATTATTTGTATTGTTAATTTCTCTCAGGCTACCTTGTGAAAAATCCGGCTTGGAAAAAATATTGGAATCGATGGTTTTGGAAGAAAATAAATAAACAAACGAGACAACTGCTAAGATAACAGCAGCTGCACTTGCGTACCTCAATGAAAAGAAAGATGCACTTTGTCCACGTGGCTTTTTGCCTGTCTTTGACTGTCGGATATGATCATTAATATTATTCCAATATTCTTTTTCCAGAACCTCCGCATCTTCACTTACCAGATTAAACTCAATATCACTACCAATTGAATCATACCAATCACTGATAAGTTTTTCTTCCTCCGGATTACATAAACCTTGTCTGTATTTCCTTAGTAATGTCTGAAACTGTTGCTGTGTCATACCTGTAAAGACAGCTCAGCTCGAAATTCCCCTAAACCGGAAAAAATAAATCTATCGACACCGCAAACGATTTTGTTTTATTGAAACCAGTGTTGTACAATTGTGTACCTAACACATAAATCTTCTGCTTGCCGAATTTCATCCACCATACTGAGGAGCAGTTATTAGAAGCCATTCGTATTGACAATGAGAAGGCGTTTGCCGAATTGTTTAGACGCTATTGGCGTAAAGCACATGGGCTAGCGCATTCAAAAGTGCACTCGAAAGAAGTTGCCGAAGAAATTGTTCAGGATCTTTTTATCACGTTGTGGAACAAACGTGCGACTTTACAGATCAATAATTTTTCCTCGTATTTATATACAACCGTAAAGAACAGGTCACTCAACTATATTGAAGCCTGCATCGTCCGGGAAAAGTATTGGACATACTATAAGGCATTCGTTCCACAGTTTGAAGAATCAACAGAAAAGGCCGTTGCCTATGATGAGTTAGTTGAGGCTATTGAAAATGAAATGAATCATCTTCCAGAGAAATCTAAAAAGGTGTTCAGACTTAACCGCTTAGAAGGTCGCTCGATTCCGGAAATCGCAACTGCTTTAAATTTGTCAGAAAAAGCAATTGAATATCATATAACGCGATCTTTAAAACAATTGCGGTTGCATTTGAAAGATTACATCTTAAGCATCATCGCAATTTCCTACATCTTCGAATAGCTCACTGGCGAATTGACTGAAAATCCTGATAAGGGGTCGAAAAATTAATGCTAATCTGCATTATACAGAAATAGTTACCGCAACATGATCATTGACTTGAAATGTGTTTTTCTTTGAAAAACTATGAAGTCTTTTATTAAGTACCAGTAACTCAACTTCATAATGTGTTCCAAGAAAATGAATACCTGTAACCAGACCTGAAGTTCTATTCTTCTTTTTCAATTTCTTGATGCGTACTTCTTCTGGGCGAACGATTCGTTTTGCTTTCTTTGGATTTACACCCAGTGATTTGATCATCGCTGGAGTGAGCACATTGTAGTTACCAAACAAACCTGCCACATATTCGCTGACTGGTTTTCTGTAAATCATTTCTGGTGTTCCTTGCTGAACCAACTTACCATCTTTCATCACAATAATTTCGTCTGCCCATGAAAGTGAGTCAACAGGATCGTGTGATACTAACATACAAGTAATCCGAAGCTTTCGGGTGATGCTATCAATAACCAATTTTAAAATATCCCGCAATACCATATCAAGATTAGAGAAGGGTTCATCCAACAACAACAGTTTCGGTTTTGAAATCAGTAATCTTGCAATGGCAATTCGCTGCTTCTCTCCTCCTGACAACTGATCTGTCTTGCGTTGAAGCAAATGGTTGATCTGACAAATTGTATAAAGCGAACTGGACTCTTTTGCAGAAAGTGAATTTGCATAGTGAAGTACTTGTTCAACACGCAAAAATTTTGGAAGCTCAAAGTGTTGTGACAAGTAGGCAATCTCTGAATGGCCGGCAACTAGTTTCTCATTAGGACCTTCTACTACTTTATTTTCAAAGAGAATGCTTCCTGCATCAGGTTGAACAAGTCCGCCAATCATTTTTAATAATGTACTCTTACCTGAACCAGTCTCTCCTGCAATAACAATTTTTTGATTTTTTGCCTGTACAAAACTAATGTCTTTTACAATCCAGGTATCGTCTATTTGCTTTCCTACTTCTGAGACTTTAAGTAATGTCATTCCATTCAATTTTAATTTCAAACTACGGTATACAACGTTAATCATTTTGCTGGAACAGGATGAACTTGTCGTTTAAAATAAAAGAGACTAAATAAAAAATCCCATGCTGATAAGCCCGGGATTTTCATAAGCATACTATTGATCGTTAATTATTCTTATTGGCTTTATCCATAAACATGTATCGCGCATCATCCTTTGCATCCACGGCCTTTGATTGAACGTCTATAACCATAACCGGAGGAGTTGTATCTGTTGCCTCGGCCGCTGGCCATGGAGGTAATGTGTCTCCATTTGGATCTCCTTTAATGATGAAGTTGGCAAAGTAGTTCAGCATGGTTTCAGATACAGTGTAATCATCTTTCGTCCAGGCGTAGTCTTTAATCAAATCAAGATTACCCATGCAGTATTCAATTTCACAGGCATGTGGCGCTCCAATCGGTTCTGGCATTTTAAATCCACCCTGCACTGTTCCTCCTGCCAAACCAGAACCAAGTGTTTTATCAATTAGTGGTGGGCGAAGTTTGCTATACAAATAGCGATATACCTTTTGCGAGCTGGTCTTACGATGAATATCAAACCACTTCCATGTGCTGTAGGAAATAAATCGATCCGATGCCAACAACGTAGCCGACCATTCAATTTCTTTTTCTGATCCATGTGGATAAAGTTTCAACACTTCTTCAGCATCATTCGGATAGGCTTCCTTTACCTTCTTAGTAAAGCTCTCATCATTATAAGGCAGTCCTTGCATAAATGCCATGCCGGGAATTTCAGCAGAGTTCCATCCGACCAACAACGGAACAAGTGCCTGTTCTTTAGCCTTGAATATTTCAAGCATGGACTTTGGATAAAAATAACCATCAATTACAGAAGGAAATCCAAAGCGCTTAGACTCTGCATAAATTTCATACAGGTCGCGGGTACTGAGTGCGCGCAGTTGAGCAAGTGTAGGATAGCCTGCTTTTGTTGCAAACTCTAATCCTCCTTTTTCAGCATCCGCCAATGATACAGCTGAAAGTGTTCCCATACCCGAACCGCTCTCTCCTATTGCACCTGCAATTAAGTTTTTTGAAAGTGGTGAAGCCATCTGTGCACTCACTGAAACAGAACCAGCCGACTCACCTGCAATAGTTACTTTCTTCGGATCACCACCAAATGCTGCAATGTTTTTTTGAACCCATAATAATCCTGAGTGCTGATCAAGTAATCCATAGTTACCTGATGCTTTATATGTTGCCTCTTTACTTAATTCAGGATGAGCAAAGAATCCAAAAATCCCTAAACGATAATTTACCGTCACTACCACAATTCCTTTCTTCGCCATACTCGCTCCATCGTAGCGTGGTTCTGATCCATCACCTGCTACAAATCCACCACCATAGAAATAAACCAGCACAGGTAAACCAGTTGTGTTGCGTTTTGCCGGTGTCCATACATTTAGATAAAGGCAGTCTTCACTTAATCCATTCGAACGCGAATTCATATCGCCAAATACAATTGCCTGAACTGGTCTCGGGCCAAATGCCTTTGTATTTAAAACTCCCTTCCAATTATCTACTGGCTGAGGAGCTTTCCATCTCAGATTACCTACTGGTGGTTTTGCGAAAGGTATTCCGAAGTAGGTTTGTAAACCGGTCTTAGTATCATAAAGACCTTCAATAACTCCATGATCGGTAGTCGCTTGAATTGGAAATCCATTATTACTCTGAGCAACTAATGAAACAGACATGGCGAGTACGATTACCAGCATGCAAATTGATTTTTTCATTGTGTGGTTGTAATTAGTTTATATTGTCTCAATTTGTGACAATATAAATTAGTTTTCTGACAAACTCCCATCTATTTTTGGTAAACGGCTTTGAATGGATCCGAAAGACTATCTCCCCCATATCGCATACGACTCAGTGATTATTGGTTTCTCCGGTGACGAATTACACATTCTGATCATGGAGTATCACAACACAGGCCTGTTTGCTTTGCCCGGTGGATTTGTTCACACTACTGAAAATCTGAATGACGCGGTAAGTCGCGGGTTGAAAGAACGAACCGGTTTGGCGAATATATACCTTGAGCAATTCTATACATTCGGGAATGCGAAGCGAAATAAGCCTGCACCAATGAAGAAAATCCTGGAAGCCAATGGGATTGGACCTGAAGATAATCACTGGCTGCTGGATCGTTTTATTTCCGTTGCATACTATGCTTTGATCAATTATAAAAATGTAATACCAAAACCTGATGCGCTATCTGATTCATGTAAATGGTATTCGATTGATAAATTACCCAAACTAATTTTTGATCACGCGGACATCGTTGCCAAAGCTATTGAAACGCTTCGCGACAATCTTGATCGAAAATTAGTGGGCATGAATCTTCTTCCAAAGAAATTTACCATGAAAGAACTTCAGCAAGTGTATGAAGCCATTCTGGGAACGAAGTTGAGAAGAACAACCTTTCAACGAACAATGCTGGCTTCTGATATTTTAGTAAGGCATGAAAAGCAGTACTCCGGAGGAGCGCACAAGGCTCCTTTTCTATACAGTTTCAAAAAGCAAAAGAAAATATAATCTTCAATGCATATCAATGTGCAGCATTCTCTGCACTCGCGCTAGCTACAATAATCTCCTTCCCGATTCGCTTTAGTCCGAAGATTAAAATCAATAATGCAATGGATGATGTGGTTAGCATTAGAATAACAATTGGCACTGCGTTAGTCGAATTAAAAAGTCCGACACCAAAAGATGAAAGTGCTGCGATACCTATCTGAGTACATCCCATTAATGCGGAAGCGCTTCCAATGGTTCGGGTAAATGGTGCAAGTGCCAGGGCATTTGCATTGGGATTAATGAAACCAATGCAACTCAGACATACAAAGAACATCGCGATCGTACCGTATAATCCCAGAAGATTGGTCCATACGCCAGCAAGAAAAATAATCCCAGCGATGACCTGACAGAATAAAGCCACTCGAAATATTTTATCACTCGGATACTTACGTGTTACTACAATATTCAGTTGACTGCTTCCTATAAAACCAACTGACAACAACGCAAAAATTCCACCGTATACCTTCGGACTAACATCATAAATCTCCATGAAGATGATAGGTGAACCAGCTACGTAAATAAACAACGTGGCAAATGAAAATGCTCCAGCAAATGTATAGGTACTAAACTGTGAATTCTTAAGAATGCCAATAAAGGTTTCGATCATCGGTTTCGCCCGCAATGAAATTGTTGGATCAGGTTGATGTCCTTCTGGGAGATAAAAGAAAACAACAATCAACAGCAATATTACCAGTACAGAAAGTATGATGAAGATAGACTGCCATCCAAAAGTAGCGATTATAAAGCCTCCGAAAGTTGGTGCGAGTAATGGTGAAACTCCAAGAATTAAAACAAGAAGGGAAAATATGCGTGCGCTTTCTTCAACAGGAAAAAAATCGCGAACCATTGCCAATGCGCCTACCCATGCCACGCTTCCTCCAATGGCTTGAAAAAAACGAAATACAACTAATGTATTTACATCATGGGATTGCATACATCCTACACTGGCTATTATGAAAACAACAAGACCAACATATAAAGGTCTCTTGCGGCCGTAACGATCGAGCAACGGACCATACAAAATTTGTCCGAGAGCCATACCTATGAAATAACTTGAGACAGAAAGTGAAACGATTGCCGTTGTGCTCCCGAAGTCTTCTGCAATCTGAGCGAAAGCTGGAAGATACATATCAATAGCAAATGGAGTGACGGTAGCTAACGCTCCTAATATCCAGATAATGGTGCGATTACTCGCTTTAATTGTATTCATGAATTGCAAACATAATAAAAATACGAAGGCGAAAATCTACCTTCGTATTTTCATTGCCTGTCTTTCAGGAAATATTCGTTATTCGTTCTTCAACACTTCTGCCGGATTGGTGCGCGCAACTTTTAAAGTTTGTGAACCAATCATAACCAGGGCTACAAGCAACACAACGAATACTCCTAAAAACATTTCCGGAATGGAGAGCGGAGCATGATTGTTAATTTCCGGGAAAGCTACTTGCTCGAAAAACAAAATGGTAATGGGGATTGCAATGAAGGTTGATATGGCAAGAAGAAATAGGAAACCTTTTCCTAACAAATAGAGTAATCGCATTTCGCTGGCGCCCATCACTTTTCGTATACTTATTTCCTTCAAGCGTGTTTCAGTAGTGAATACAACCATACCTAATAATCCCATTGAAGAAATGCAAATAATAAGGAATGCCAAAAAGCCTGCTACTTCTGCCGCTGCTTTCATGCCAGCAAATGATTGTTCCAATTGCTCATTGTAAAATTTCGCCTCCAGCGGGTGGACACTGTCCTGCTTTTTCCAAATGGACTCGATCTTTGAGTAGGTAGATAATAAATCAGATGATTGAATTTTTACATTCAACCATTCAGTATCAGAACTGGAGTACCTAAAAATAACCTCATGCTGGTCAACCTGATTATCCACCTTGCCATAATGAAAGTCTTTCATCACACCAATAATAGTAACATCTTTTCCATCCACGCGCACAACTTCACCAAGAGCCTTTGCCGGATTTTGTTCAGCTATGTTAAATCGCTTTAGTACCTGCTCATTAACAATTACCTCCGTTTCCATTGCACTATCTACTTTCGGATTAAAATTCCTCCCTGCTAACAACTTATGGTTATGCAGCGGAAGATACTTTTCGTCTACAGTATTATAATAAACAACAGCTGAATCATCCGGATTGATTGGATATTTCATTGTTGTTCCCCAATAATTTCCAACGCTGGTTACGATTATGGATTGCGAAATATCTTTTACCTCCGGCAATTCAAGAAGTTCCTTTTTCAGAATATCAGCTTTATTTCCCTGCAACCTGATATTCAATACATTCTCTGTGTTGAAACCCAAATCAAAGGCAACAAAATGTTTGTACTGTTTGTATAAGATAATCGTTGACGTGATAAAAATAATGGATATGGTGTATTGAAAAACAATTAACACTTTTCGCAATGTTAACTTCTTAAACATTCGAACAGACGAAACATCTTTTAGTACCTGTATGGCATTAATGCGGGAAAAGAATAGAGCAGGAAACAAACCTGCACCGATCCCGATCACAATGGCGAATACAATAAAGTACACAATTATCATAGGTGATAGATCGAGTACCAGTACTTCTTTCAGATCTTTCTGAAGGCTTAAGAAGTAAGGTTTAAGAATTAGAAACAATCCAAATGCCAGCACCAAAGAACAAAGTGAAATGATTACAGCTTCTACCACAAACTGCATAACAACATTGCTTTTCAGCGCTCCAATAACTTTGCGGATTCCCACTTCGCGTGTGCGTTTCAAAGATCGGGCAATAGATAAGTTGGTGTAATTGAAACACGCTGATAAAATAACAATGAACGTCAATCCGCTAAAGCTCCAAAGAACAAATGAACCTAATGTTGTTCCAATCTGATTTCCCATATCTTCTCCCAACATAATATCATCAAGCGGTTGTAATGCTAATTCAACATGTGTATTTTTTATACTCGGATCTTCCTTTATACTTAGTCGATCAAGGCTTGCCTTAAACGCTTTGAGATCGGAACCTTTTGGCAATACAATATAAACCCAGGTGCTCCAGATATTGTCCCACTTCATATCATCTCGATTATCCTTCTCAAGCACTTCACGCGTACTGAAAGATCCAAGCATATCAAACTTCATATGCGAAAACACAGGTACATCCTTTAGAATGCCCGTTACGGTATAGGCCTTATCGTTGTTCAATACAATTGTTTTATCCATTGCCTCTTCATCACCAAATAATTTCTTTGCCGATTTTTCAGTGAGGATAACAGAAAACGGATTCTTCAATGCAGCGGCAGCATTACCTTTCAATAATTCAAAAGAGAAAACATCAAATATTGCTTCATTGGCCCAAAGACCAGAAAGCGGAATCACCTTTTCTCCTGCCTTCAGGTCGCCACCAAAGTCTCTCCTTAAAATAGCAACACCCTCGGGCTGAGAAAACGTTTCCTCAATAGCTTTTGCCGCTTTGAGTGAAGTTGTTGCCATGAAATTATTATCCTTGTTTTCAAGATATTGATACTTGCTTACAACTCGATAAATGTTGCTATGCTTCAGATGAAACTTATCGTACGAAAGAACATCAGAAATTAATCCTATCAGCAAAAGACCAACCGACATACTGATGGCGAGCCCAACAATATTGATGGCCGAAAATAATTTGTTGCGCACGATGCTGCGCCCGGATGTTTTAATGTAGCTACGAATCATAATCCAGTTGATTAGAAGGTTGATAAATTCGGGTTTGCGAACAGTATATAATCGGAAGAACTTCAAGACAT
>JBDTTT010000170.1:0-10825 GCA_039930485.1 Chryseolinea sp. | reverse complement strand
AATGAAATGGATAAATCGATTCGAGATAAATACACTGCTGTTATTGGACTTGAAGTTCATGCCCAACTGCTTACGCGATCCAAAATTTACAACTCGGATTCAACGCAGTATGGAAGTTCTCCAAACACAAACCTGAGTGTTATTACATTGGCGCATCCAGGCACATTGCCCAAGCTGAATAAGAAGGTAGTAGAGTATGCTATCAAAATGGGATTAGCATGTCACTCTGCTATTTCGCGTTTCAATATTTTCGATCGCAAAAATTATTTCTATCCCGATCTTCCAAAGGGATACCAGCTTACTCAGGATCGTACTCCGATTTGTAAAGGTGGATACATTACGATCAACATTAAAGGTGTTGAGCATAACATTGAATTGCATCGCATACACATCGAGGAAGATGCTGGCAAATCAATTCACTTGACAACCGAGGTTGATACCTTGGTTGATTTTAATCGCTCGGGTGTACCGTTGATTGAAATCGTAAGTCAACCGGTCATCAGAACATCAGAAGAAGCTTATGCTTACCTTACGGAGATACGCAAGCTTGTTCGCTACCTCGATATTTGTGACGGCAACATGGAAGAAGGTTCACTTCGCTGCGATGCCAACGTTTCAGTAATGCTAAATGATGCGAAAGAATTTGGAAAGAAGGTGGAGGTGAAGAACATGAACTCCATTCGCAATGTTCAACATGCGATTGACCATGAGATCATCCGACAGATTGAAGAAATCGAAAAAGGGAATTCCATTCCATCGGAGACCAGAACCTTTGATGCTGCAACCGGATTGACGCATAGTATGCGTACAAAGGAAGAATTGAACGACTATCGTTATTTCCCGGATCCAGATCTTAGTCCGCTAGAAGTTTCAGAAACATGGTTGAATGAAATTAAATCATCCATGCCTGCGCTTCCCCGCGAGTTGTACCTTAAATACATTACTGATTTTCATTTGCCGGAGTATGACGCTCATGTATTAACAGATACAAAAGAGGTAGCGTCTTTCTTTGAGGAGGTTTGCAAACATACCACACATTATAAAGCAGCATCAAACTGGATCATGGGTCCGGTAAAATCATATCTGAATGAATTCTCGTTATCGGTTGCTGAGTTCCCGATTTCTCTAAAGCTACTTGCAGAGTTGATTGAATTAGTGGAAGAGAATAAAATCAGTTTTTCAAACGCCTCTCATCGTGTATTCCCTGAATTAATTAAACATCCTACAAAGTCTGCGTTAGAAGTGGCACAGCAATTGGAAGTGATTCAGGACAACAGCCAGGATTCGATTATGCCGATCATTGAAGAAGTGCTTCTCGCATTTCCGCAAAAGGTAAAAGAATACAAAAGTGGAAAGAAAGGAATTGTCACGATGTTCATGGGCGAGGTGATGAAGCGCAGCAAGGGTAATGCTGATCCGAAAATGACGAATGAATTAATTACAAAGAAATTGAAAGAAGTATAAATGAAACGTAACGTAGAAAATAGAATGATGAAAGAGAATATGAATACTGCAGGAGGCCTGAAAGTTAAAGCATTTAGTTTCCTGCTATTGGCTTTTTGTTTTTGCTGTTCATCATCTTCGAAAGAAGAAACACTTCAAAGTGGCTGGACAATAACCATAAAGGGAAAAGTTGGATTTCCTCAAAAGGGTGAGATTTCAATTCAGGAATTGAAAAATGATGGCACCGGCTTTAAGGATACCATCAAACTCAAGTCAAACTATACCTATTCCAAAACACTAAAACTTTCCGAGCCGGGATATTATCGTTTGTCATTTTATAATCAACAAACTGTTGATTTGATTTTATTTAAATCGGATCTGGAAGTTAATGTAGATGGCAATCAACAAACCGGTTTTAAGGAAGTGAAAGGTTCGCCTGAGATTGATATCATCCGAAAAGCGCAAGGTATTATACAGCAAGGAGAAAGTTCCCCGGCTATTGCACAGTTGAGCCAGGATTTCTCAACTGCTGCTGCGCAGAAGGATGAACAGAAAATGGTGGCGTTGCAAATGGCCTACATGGATGAGATTAGGAAGAGTCAGGATCAGGTAGCTGAACTTCTTCGTAATGAACCTCCATCTCTTGGTGTGATCAATTTATTGGAAAATGGCACTACCCTCGATAAAGACAAATACTTAGATACCTACTTGGCCGTGTCAGAAAAATTGAAAAAAGAGTGGCCTAACTATTCGCACGCTAAAGAGTTTGTCTCATCGGTTGATAAAATGAAGCTTCTCGCTATCGGCCAACCCGCCCCTGAAATTTCATTGCCTGATACAACGGGTGTTGTTGTTAAACTTTCTTCCATGAAAGGAAAATATGTTTTGGTTGATTTCTGGGCAAAATGGTGTGGTCCTTGTCGCCAGGAGAACCCGAATGTTGTGAAGGCCTTTAATAAGTACAAAGCAAAAGGATTTACTGTGTTTGGTGTTTCACTCGATCGTAAGAAAGAAGATTGGTTACAAGCCATTAAACAGGATGGTTTGATCTGGACACATGTATCGGATTTGAAGTACTGGCAATCAGAAGCAGCAAAGACGTATAACATTACGGGTATTCCTTTTTCACTTTTGCTTGATCCGAATGGTATTATCATCGCCAAGAATTTGCGTGGTGCTGCATTGGATAAAAAACTGGAAGAAGTTCTGAATAAAAAATAATAACGTTATGAAATATTTGATCCCGGTATTCATCTTTTCTGCTTTACTGTATTCATGCAATAGTACAAAGAAGGAGGAGAAGAAAGCTGAGATTAAATATGAAATGAAAACGTTTCGGTTGGAATCGAAAGGTGGGTGCAGTACAGATTCCTTATCATGCGCTTACTACAAAATCAATTATCCTGTATTTAGTGGATTGGCTCAAGCTGTATTAGATTCCCTTTCTTTGCAAATTGCAAAGTCAGTCAGCACAGGCAATCCTGAAATTGATTCCCTTTCTTTTCAAAAAGATGGTGAAGCATTTATTTCGGAGTTTGAATCTTTCGCAGCTGAATCTTCAGATATCACAATGGGCTGGTCATTCGATGCAAAGGTTGACGTATCAATCATTGGAGATTCATTGATTAGTTTGGTTGCAACAAACGAATCTTTTGCAGGTGGAGCTCATGGAAGTTATGGAACCTATTTCATCAATGTTTATCCAAAAACGGGTAAGCGTGTTACGCTTTCTGATTTACTCAAGCCTGGATATGAGGCAGCGTTGCTTAAAGCAGGCGAAGAAGAATTTCGCATTGCTCTTGAGTTATCCGACAGCACTACATATTCCGATGCGGGTTATGAATTTTCGAATGATGTATTCCAGTTGAACGACAACTACGGATTTACAAATGAAGGTATCCGGTTTGTGTTTAATATTTATGAAGTTGCGCCTTATGTTTTAGGCTCACAAGACTTTGTAATTCCCTATGAAAAAATAAAAGACTGGTTGAAATAATATTCAACCAGTCTTGAAGATTAGAAGTCGATCGTTGTTGATTTGTAGCCCACAAACGAAACGGCAAGTTGTCCTTTTGATTTATTGGAAACCGCTATACTAAAATTACCATTGGCGTCTGTTACTGTTCCACTGGTAGTGCCTAGATTCATAACATTGGCCCCCGGTATGCCAACACCATTTTTGTCGGTTACTTGTCCGGTAACAATTTTTTTGTCACCATTCTCCGTAGAGCTAAATTCAACTATAAACTCATTGGTAACTTCTTCAAGTTTCAACGTGGTGATAGTAGCAGATGCATTGTTATTCAATTTAAATCGAATAGGCAAAATAAATCGTTGACGAACTACCATTCCATTTTGCTTGCCAGGCGTCCAGCTTGAAAAAAGTTGCGCCACACGAAGCGCTTCTGTATCCATGCTGGGATCGACACCTTTCACCACTTCAAAATCCGACAAAGATCCATCCTTGTTGACAACAAACCGAAGAAACACGGTTCCTTCCAAACCATTCTTGTGGGCGCCTTCAGGGTAAACCAGATTTTTGCCGATGAACATTCCTAGGTCTTCCATTCCTCCAACAGGTGATGCAGATTCTTCTACAATTGTAAAAATATCTCCATCCTGTTTTGAGCGCTCAGAAAGTTGCTCAGTCATTTCATTGTATTCTATGATGATGAAAGATCGCTTGTTACCATTTTGATCAATCTTATTCTTCATTACATTAATAGAACTAATGTCTTCCGGCTTAATTTCAGCAAGTCTATTTTTCATTACTTCAGCTTTCTGACCACCGTTCTCATCTACCTCAAGAGCAACAAATTTTTTGGTTGGATTTGCTTTCTTCATATCATCGAGTGCTTTTTGAACCTCTTCAGGAAGATCAAGAGCGATAGTAGACTTTTCGGCAATTTGTTGTGCATCGTCCATAATCTGATCTTGGCAGGAAACAACAAAGAAGAAAGCAGGAAGTATCAGGAGGATGGCCATAATTTTCCATCCCCGTATTTTTGATTTAATTGTTCTCATCATTTCAATTCGTTTTAAGGTTAAAGAATTACTAAAATGGTTGGCGAGTTTAAAGTCGGCCGACAGTAAAGCAACCTTCGCCAGGAGGCTACAGTAATCATTCACATCACGATTTTCAACAGCGCGCGCATCTGCCTCGAATTCATGAAGTTGAATAAATATTTTTTTATACATTTTTATCAAAGGATTGAACCAGAAGAAAATATTCAGCACGTTCATTAGCAAAATATCTACTGAATGTAATTGTTGAACATGAACTCGTTCGTGTTCTATAATCTGTTCTCTTTCCTGATGAGATAGTTGATCAGCTCCTCCAATGAAGATGAATTGAAAAAATGAGAAGGAAGATTTATTTTCTGAGGATTCAATAATCAGAAACGTATCAAGTTTAAAGGTGGTAGCCTTATAAATCATTTTTAAGAGCATCCCTAACCGAAAAATAAAAAGGATAAGACTTGCAAGCACTCCAACAGAATAAATAAAATTGGTGAGAGACCAAGCGTCAAAATTTAAAGTTGTTTCCTGAGTAGAGGCAGTGCCATTAGCCTCTACTACAACTTCAGGAAGCCAGGTCGGTGGAACAAAATCACCAAGTGATGGTAAAACATTGTTTGTCGTATTGAAATGAAATAGTGGAAGCACAACAGACGCAATAACTGCGAATAACATGTATACACGCTTCAGCTTAAAGTCAGTCTCATTTCGTAGAAACACTACGTATATCAGTAGAAATAAGCACAGCCCTAAATTGGCTTCGAGTAGATAGTTTAGTACTGCGTTCATGGCTTTTGTTTTTTTAGTTCATCTAATAACTTTTCAAGATCCGTTGCGCTCATGTCGTTCTCTTTCGCAAAAAACGAAACGAGGTTTTGAAACGATCCATTGAAATATCCTTTTAAAAGATTGTTGAGGTAGAATTTGGTATACTTCTCTTTACTTATGGTAGGGAAGTATTCGTGTGTTTTGCCGTAGGCTTTATGATCGACAAAACCTTTGGTTTCTAATATGCGCACAATGGTGGATACTGTATTATAAGCAGGCCTGGGCTCACTCATTTCTTCCATGATATCTTTTACAACACCCTTCTCGATCCTCCACAATATCTGCATCACCTGATCCTCTGCTTTGGTGAGTTCTTTTAAATCCTTCATCGGTTAATAATTATAGTTTTTAGTTCAGACAAAATGATCCAGCACGTCCGAAATGGACATATTTCTGCTGATTCATTTAATCTACTATGTATTTAGGTTTAAAACTAAAAGTTTAGTTATACAAAACCAAATCATTTCAGATTATTTTTTTCAGAGACTAAAATGGATTCGTTTTTTGTAAGGAATGAGCAGCTTTATTCAGCCTGATTAAAAAGAATTAGTGAAGCAATACGAAAGAAGATTTGCTCCCATCTGCAAAGCGAGTTGCCTTTTCTCTTGAGGATCGTTGTGAATGCGCTGATCCTCCCAACCATTACCCAGATCACATTCAAAAGAATAGAACAAGACCAATCGACCTTGATAAATCAACCCAAAGCCTTGCGCTGGCTTTCCATCGTGTTCGTGAATTTTAGGTAAGCCCTTAGCGAAACTATATTTTTGATGATACACAGGATGATCAAAAGGAAGCTCAATCAATTCCAATTCTGGAAACACTTTCTTTAGCTCCAACCGGATGAATTTATCCAAACCATAATTATCATCAACATGAAGAAAGCCTCCAGCCATTAAATACTTTCTCAAGTTGGCGGCTTCTGAATCGGTAAAGACTACGTTGCCATGCCCCGTCATATATACATAGGGATATAAAAACAGATCCCTGCTATCGACTTCAACAACATCTTCTTCTGGTGCCAGATTCATTCCAAGCTCACGGTTGCAGAACTCTATTAAGTTAGGTAATGCGGTTTTGTTAGCATACCAATCTCCACCTCCATTGTATTTTAGCTTGGCTATTTTGGTCGTTACCTGTGCGTTGGCCGTTGCCACCAGTACGAATAGCGATAGAAACAGCGTAAATCTTATTCCTTTGGTTACCATGGCTCTCTTTTCTGGACTTAAAACTGAAAATAAACTTCCTTTGTGCATTAAACCTTTTTATGAAAGGTAAATCTAACCGGCCGAAGTTAAACAGAAACCAATAAATCTATGAAATTGAAGAACTTGTTCTTAAAAAGTATGTCTTTAGCCTGCATCGGTGCAGCGTCTCTAGTATCATCTTGTACTGATGAGAACCGCCTAACCCTACAGGACACTCAGGACATTACGGAAGAAGCTGTTACGGATTCCTATTTCCAGGATATGGATGATATGGCCGGAGTAGCAGTTCAAACACCAAGCGATGACCAATACAGTGGTGGTAGAGTATCAACACCAATAACCATTGAGGATGATCGATTTTGTGATGGAATTGTAGTTACAGTTGATCCGGGAGTAGAGTCAACACCGAATCAGCCTTATGGGGTGTTAACAGTTGATTTTGGAACGACAGGTTGTACCGATCTAAAAGGTAATATTAGAACGGGTAAATTAATTTTTACCTACAATGGTTTGAGATTCCAACCCGGTTCTACTGTTATAACTACTACCGATAATTATACCATCAACGGAATTAAGTTGGAAGGGACACGTACTCTTACTAATGTAACAGGTAGCACAACAGAAGCTCCAAAGTTCAACGTAACGTTAGTAGAAGGCAAAGCAACTTTTGTAGATACTTCTGTGGCAGAACGTGAATCAAATATTACGTGGCAATGGAACAGATCAGGAACTACAGATTTAACGGATGATTTTCTTTTGATCGATAAATCAAGTACAGCTTCTGGTACTACTCGTGGTGGAAGAGCTTATGAGGTTTCTTTGACTAAGGATTTAACGTTCAAGCGCCTTTGCGGAGGAATGCCAGTATCAGGAACTAAGAAATACCTAATTAATGGCGATAAAGAAATTGTGATTGACTACGGAAGTGGGGACTGCGATAAAAAAATTACAGTAACGGTAAATGGCATCGCGAGAAGTTTAACCGTTAATTGATAAACCATTTATTTTAAGAAATGAAAAAGCTGCTTCTTTTGAAGCAGCTTTTTTTATGAGATTCATTTTCAAGTCTATTGTCTTGCGTCTGAAGACTAGCTACTCAAGCTCAGTCAAACAACGTGAGATTTCCAAATTGATCAGAAGGAGGCGTGGGCAATATCAATGAAGGTACATCAATTTTGGCATCCGTAATACGAGGCGAGATTGGAAAGTGATTCATCTTCGATGATGGGTAAGCAGTCAGGATATTAGTTAGGCTTATTGCATCACTTTCACCGCCTAACCAAATACTCTCTGCTTTCTGATCAAGCATAACGGGCATACGTTCTTGTACCATTGTGACCATATCATTCGCAATAGTCGTAATAATCGTAAAGGTTTGATGTTCGTTTCCATCGGTGTCTTCAAACTCTTCCCACAAAGCGGCAAATGAAAATAATTCCTGATCAGCAGAAACAAAGCGATACGGTATCAAGGTTTTCTTTCCGGCTTTCTTCCAGGCATAGAATCCATCAGCCGGAACAATGCACCGCGTTTTCATCAACGATTTTCGCAAAGAAGCTTTCTCATGAATCGTTTCAGCATGAACGTTTATAATTTTCTCACTCAGTGTTTTATTCTTCGACCACTCCGGTGATGCCCCCCAATAGAATGTTGAAATACCTTGTGGCGCAGCACTGGTAATGACGGGTAGGAGTTGCGTAGGCGCAGCATTATATCGCGGTTTATAAAACTCAGGAACATCAACCGAGAATCGTTCCTTTAATTTTTCAGCGGAAGCGGTAATGCTGTACCGGTCGATCATAATTCTATGCGTAAAAGGGATGGTTATTCGAGAAGTGTCAATGTATTAAGAACAAATAAAATGCAAGGCACGCTCTTCGCTCCAATATAGTCCATTTTTGTTGAATTGGGCAAAACCCACATGACCTCCATGCTGCGGACTTTCAAACGTAACAAAGGAATGGTTCTTTAATTGATCGACCGGATAGCAGTCTTCACTTAGAAACGGATCGTTTTGTGCATTGACAATATGGGTTGGTGTCGAAATGTTTTTTAGAAAGTAAAGCGAACTGCATTTTTGATAGTAGTCGATAGCATCGCGATAGCCATGTAAAGGCGCGGTGAAATGATCATCAAACTGAATGAGTGATGTAATCTTTTCAATGCCATTCAGATCCATACCTGGCATCACTTTCGATTTTTCAATGACTTTATTTTTTAAGCTTTTCAAAAACCGATTCGAATAAATCCAGTTGGAGGGCTTTGATATTTGTAGGCAACTTGAATGTAGATTCAATGGCACAGAAAAAACGATTGATCTTTTGACAATTGAATCAGGAGTTCGTTCGCCTAAATATTTCAGCGTGAGATTTCCGCCCAGACTAAAGCCAATCAAGTAAATTTCTTCATACTGATTTTTGAGGATCGCATGTTTAATGACACGATCCAGGTCATCCGTTGCACCACTGTGATAGAATCGATGTTGTCTGTTCATCTCTTCACTACAACCTCTGTAATTCCATGCGAGGGCATCGAATCCGTTATTGAAGAAAGTCTTTGCCATACCTTTTATGTAAGCACGATGCGTATTCCCTTCTAATCCATGAGAGAGGATGACAAGCTTTTTTGAATATTGAGCAAGCCAATCTAAATCAAGAAAATCATGATCGTCTGTTTCAATTCTTTCACGTTGGTAAGGCTGTACCGTTACAGATCGTAGAAGCGATGGAAAAATAGTTTCAAGATGGGCACTGAAAAGAATAGCAGGAGAGCGATATTCTTTTTTTGCAAAAGCACTATTCTTTAGTGAACTATTCAATCCACCATCATGAGGTTGAAGACTCATGAGCTTTTACTTTTTAGATGCAATAATTTTCAAATGACTCAAGTGGTGTTCGCCATGCCAGGCATACGTAGCAATTTGCCGTTCCAGCGTTACTTGCTTTTTTGTATCCGGGTGAGTGAATGCTTTTTTTAAATCGTTGGCACTAAGCGTACGCAACAAGGCAGTCCATTTAATATGCAATGCCTTGAGCAAGGCTATTGAAATGGAGGGATCAAATTTAGTTTCAGGTGTTAGCGCCCACTCTTTTTCGTTGTACGCTTTTATAAGAGGGGTTTCTTCAGTAAGCGTCCACTTGGTTCGGATGTAGGCGTTCAAGTGACTATCGGATAAATGGTGGAGTACCTGTCTGGCGGTCCATCCTTCTTCACGATAAGGTGTTTCGAGTTGTTTAGCAGAAAGGGATTTTGCTAGCTCCTCAATCTTAGCAGGAAGACTCTCTATCCGGCCGATATTCAATTTGATTTCTTCTGGAGTATAGTTTTCCTGGGGAGAAAATTTTCCGATTGGATATCGGAGTACATCATCGTTATTCATGGAATTCTTCTTTAGCTTTTTTGCGCCTTTTGCGTACCCGAATGTTCACCATCTCAATAATCATTGAAAAGACAATAGCAAAATAAACGTAGCCTTTGGGGACTTCTTTGTGAAGACCTTCCAAAAACAACATAAAGCCAATTAGAATCAAAAAGCCCAGAGCCAATACCTCCATGGAGGGATGCTTGTGTATAAAGTCGCTTATCCTCCCTGAGAATACGATCATGATACCAATGGATAGAACTACAGCAATAATCATAATGATAACCTGATTGGTTAAACCCACGGCTGTTAAAATCGAATCAAATGAGAAAATGATATCAAGCAAAATAATTTGCACAATGATACCGGTAACATTCACCTTTGCTGTGCCACCGCCCTCTGGAGTTGCTTCTTCTTCCCCTTCCATTTCGTGATTGATCTCACGGGTACTTTTTGCTATTAGAAAAAGCCCACCCAGAATCAGGATTAAATCGCGACCACTGATCGGCATGTCTTCTCCAAACACAATGGTACCGGGAACAGTAAACAGGGGTTCTTTAAATTTCATCACCCAGGTAATGGTGAGTAACAGTAGGATCCGGACCCCCATGGCCAATAAAAGGCCGATATTTCGAGTCCTGCCACGGATTTCTATAGGAAGTTTGTTGGATACAATGGAGATGAAAATGATGTTATCGATACCCAGGACAACTTCAAAGAAGGTTAGTGTGAGCAACGCGAGCCAGGTTTCTGGTTGCAGAAAAATTTCCATGCCGGGGTTTTTGGTCTTATTTAATCGTTAAAAATAGGTTAAGTAATATTATCCTCCAAAACCTCATTTCCAAAAAGACCGCACTCTTTTTAGTGTTTAAACAGTTTTCGTTATTGTCAATTAGACTCTTTCCATAAGTTGAGTAAGGCTTGTAACATATCCCCGTACTTGGCGTCTAATCCTCACCTTCTAAAC
>JBDTTT010000169.1:0-10855 GCA_039930485.1 Chryseolinea sp. | reverse complement strand
TCATCTCCTGAAGATGCAACACTAAAGATGTTTGATGTTCTTGGACGCAAAGTCAAAGAAGTAACGATTGTAAGTAATTCGCCAAATGTGATTTCAGTTAATGAACTGCAAGCCGGAAATTATATCATTGCCATACAATCTTCAAAATCAACAAAACACTTGCGGATACAAAAGATTGATTGATATTCTTACACTTTCAGAAAAAAAATGAAAGAGGAATTAATTCAAAGAAAGAGTTAAGCAAGAATTGAATTCTCTGTTTCTGCTTCCTTTTGCTTCCGGGCTCGATACTTCACTCTAATGTTTCCGATGTACAATAGTACCAGACTAACGATCGCGCACGCAGCCATCATGCCCACCATGGGGACAGCAGTGTTGTTGTGGAGTAAACTTACAAACGCAGAAACAATTCCACCCGCTCCCAGTCTCCAACTTCCCATTAGAGCAGAAGCACTACCTGCGTGATTCGGAAACGGAGCCAATGACAGTGCCGCAGTATTCGGACCGGTAAGACCCTGACCCGTAAGAAAAATAAACATCAGAATAATGAGTGTGTATTTATCATACCAGCCATAGTATGTTCCGATTATCAGAATCAATCCAACAACTGATTGATACCCCAATGTAACTTTAATAATCTGCTCACTCTTAAATTTCTTTAATAAGATGTGATTGAGTTGTGTTGAACCAATCATCGCGAAAGCGAGAAAGGCAAAGATCCATCCGTACTGTTGTTCACTTACTCGATAGATATTCATAAACACATCAGCCGAACCGGCAATGTAAGCGAACGGAGCTGCGGTAGCCAAGCCTCCTGCTATTGCATAAATTCTAAATTGTGGTTCTTTAATAACCCAATAAAAATTACTCAACACCGCTTTTGGTTTCAATGACATAGATGCATCAGCACCCTTTCCTTCCGGAAGAAAAAAATACACAGCCCCCATAATCAACAATGTAATTCCTCCTAATACAAGAAATACATATTGCCAGCCGAATACCGAAGTCATATATCCACCAACTGTTGGAGCGATCATCGGAGAAACTGAAATGACAAGAGTAATAAGTGAAAATGCCTGCGCGGTTTTATTCGCTGGAAACAAATCACGAACGAGTGCCTGGGCTGCCACAATACCTGCACATCCCCCAAGAGCCTGAAGAAAACGCATCACAATAAGTGAAGAAATAGAATCGGTAAACGCACACCCGATAGAAGCCAGAACGTAAACTGCAAGACCTACATACAATGGATTTTTTCTTCCGAACCGATCCAGCAAGGGTCCATACAAAATCTGACCGATAGAAATACCAACCAAATACGCAGTAAGTGAAAATTGAACCTGATCGATTGTTGTATTTAAATCAGTCGCGATAGCCGGAAATCCTGGCAAATACATATCAATCGAAAACGGACTAATGGTAGCCAGTGCTCCGAGAACGAGAATGAGGAGAAAATAGTAACGTTGTTTAGAAGTCATGAATGCTGCGAGATATGCAAAGATAACATTACGCGCGTCAGGTGTGTTTGGTTCCGGAAGCCGGAAAATTTATTTAACATTCTAAAGTTGTAAGCCGGTCATATGGCAAATCAAAATAGCCTGTTTAAGATTATATTATTAAGTATTTCCATTCTACACCACTTCTGGTATTTTTTATTGCAAACAATTCATGATATTAGAGTATGGTTCATTCTTTGTTCCAATTCTAAATTTCACGATTATGAAAAAAATCCTATTTATTCTGGTAGTACTGGGTTGTAGCCCTGTGGCACAAGCAACGGTTCGTACAGTCAGCAACACTCCGGCAACGCTGGCACAATTCAACACTATACAAGCAGCTATTGATGTCAGTTCTGATGGGGACTCAGTTTATGTTTATGGTAGTCCGAATACCTATGCATCATTTACAATTTTGGACAAAAAAATTACGGTAATCGGTCCAGGTTGGGCACCCGATAAAAATATACCGCTAACAGCAATTGTTGATGGAGCTACCATCCGCAACTCTCCCGCAGGAGGTACACCCGATGGTTCAGAATTACAGGGTTTAGTTTTTAATGCCAATAATGTATTTGTATCGAGAAATGCCGTGTCGGGAGATATTGGAGTCAACAATGTTCGAATCATCAGGTGTCAGTTCCAGGGTAATATTAATTGGGAATTAGCCTCCAGCGGGTTTTTAGTTGAAGGTTGTAGTATTTTCGGTTTATGCAGTTTTAATACCTCATTTACCTATCAAAATTTCCTCATTCAAAACAACATTTTCTATTTTGGTGTATGTTGTGGAAACGTTCAAATAAGTTCGCTTACGAATAGCATAAACGTACGCTTCGACCATAATCTTTTTTCCAGTCCTAATAATAGCGGTGGCAGCTCAATTATTGTGTTTGGTGGTAACTGCCGTTTTCTAACTTTTACCAATAATATTTTTAATCAAGCCAATGTTGGCCTTAATGTAAGTTTCAGCACATTCAATAATAATATCACCAATAACATTACACTCAATTCTGCCAATGCTACATCCAATGCAACGCCATGGGCAGTGAATAGTAATGTAGATGGCGGTGGCAATGTGTCAAACCAAAGTCCGGTGATGACAGATCAAGCAAACATAAATGGAGGTAACAATTCCCCCTTACAGAATTTCACTGTTGCAAGCGGCCCGGCAAACAATTCAGGCAGCGATGGAAAAGATATGGGAGTATTGTTTGATACTACCGGAAGTTTGAATTGGGCGAACAGCCGTAACAGTCGTGTGCCGCGAATTTTCAGCATGAACATTACAACACCAACGGTAGCACCCGGTGGAACATTGAATGTAACGGTAGATGCCCGTAAGAGCAATTAATTTCAAGTAGTTACGTAAAACGAAATGACAAATATGTCATCGCACTACTTAGGGATTATTGAACCCAGGAAAAAAGCTTTCAGACTTATCGCAAGTCTCTTGCTTTTAGCCTCATGGGAAAGCTATAGTCAAAACATTGTAAGGGCTGAGTATTTTTTTGATACTGATCCGGGACCTGGAAATGGTTCTGCGATTACAATCCCAAGTCCTGGTACTAATGTTTCTTTCACAGCAAATATTTCAACTTCATCGTTATCACTTGGTTTTCATCAATTGGCCATACGGGTAAAAGAAAGTGGTAGTCCATGGGGAGAATTTGAAAACCGGGGCTTCTATATAACCAACTCAACTGCTGATGTTCCTAGTCTCACAGCAGCAGAATATTTCTTTGATAATGATCCGGGAATAGGAAATGGTACTTCCATTCCTGTAACCATTGGTGCAAACATTAATTTCATTGTGAATGTACCGACTACCAGTTTGTCAGTAGGGTTTCATTTTCTGGCCGTGCGCACAAAAGGACTAGATGGGAAATGGGGGATCTTTGAATCGCGGGGATTCTACATTACGAACTCAACAAGTGATGTATCTAACATTGTTGCTGCAGAATATTTCTTTGACAATGATCCGGGTGCAGGAAACGGAACACCAATTTCAATTAGTTCAGGATCAACGGTGAATTTTACTACAAGTCTTCCCATTACAGGCTTACCTACCGGATTTCATTTTTTGACTATTCGAACAAAAGGACTTGATGGCATGTGGGGTGTTTTTGAAAGTCGTGGATTTTACGTTGCTCCTATTGCATTAAGTGCAGGTGATATCGTGGCCGCTGAATATTTTATCGATACAGATCCAGGAGAAGACAATGGCACAGCGTTAACGGTAACTACGCCAGGTCCAACCATCAATCAGATCTTTCCGATTATAATAACTGGAGTTCCGAGTGGCACTCACAAATTAGGTATACGCGTGAAGGATGCTGGTGGAATCTGGAGTGAAGTCCAACTCGCACCATTCGATGTATTATCATGCACGCCTCCTTCTGCTCCGGTAGGAACTGGTGCAAGTCGATGTGGTGTGGGCACAGTAACGTTATTGGCGAGTGGTGCATCAGGTACAAAAGAATATCATTGGTATGAAGATGAGTTTACTCCCACCCAAGCTGGAACAGGAAGTCCATTTATTACTCCATCGTTAAACGCAACGAAAAACTATTACGTCAGTACTTACGATCCTGCTACTACTTGTGAAAGTTCGCGTTCACTGGTCATTGCTACTGTTACCGTAGTTGGTAAACCAACACTCAATGTTAGTGGCAGTGTCAGTTTCTGTGAAGGAAACAGTATTTTTCTTTCAGCACCTTTTGGTTTTTCTGATTACCTATGGTCAGATGGCAGAACGACTCAGCAAATTTTAGCAACACTATCCGGAGACTATTTTGTTAAAACTGGTGATGGAGGTGCATGCTTCAGCGAAAACTCCGACACACTTTCTGTAACGGCAATAGCAGCTCCAGTCAAACCTGTCATTCAGGTTACTGGAAGTACAATACTATGTGGCATTGAAACAGCTGTTCTTTCCGGGCCTATCGGATTTCAATACATCTGGTCAACTGGCGCTACATCACAAGATATAACCGTAACACAAGATGGAAACTATTCTTTGTCTATACGAAATGCTTCCGGATGCCAGAGCGTTACTTCGGATCCAGTAACAATTACACGCGTTACTTCGGAGGCAGCGGTGAGTATGGATGGAAATCTGCTCATAGCAAGTGTTGGTGATAGTTACCAATGGTTTTTAAATGGTGAAGAAATCCCAGGAGCCACCCGACAAATTTTGGAGATCAATTTTGCGGAGTTTGGAACGTATGCTGTTGAAGTGACAACCGGAAGTTGCTTTAGTCGCTCGGCTGATTTTGTTTATTTAGTAACAGATGTTGAACTGAAGATTGAAAATACTTTTTTTGTTGCCCCGAATCCATTTGATCATATTCTCATCATAAAAAATAATTATCGAAATGTAATACCGATGAGAATTGAAGATGCACTGGGAAGAGAATTGCTCAATAGGTCTGTTCCGACAGGTGAATCACAAATCGATGTTTCTTTTATTCGTTCAGGCATCTATTATGTTATCGCAGAAACTTCTGATAAACCAATCATCATTAAAATTCAAAAACTTTAATTCAGAAGTCTTTCCCGATTACTTCTTCTCAAGAAATTCTTTTAATGACGTTCCAATAATTTCAGTCCACCCTGCGGAAAAATTTTCTTTTGCAAAATCGGGATTGTTTGCCGGGAATGTTTCCAAACCTTCGTGCGTAAGTTTTAATCGGGTTGCATCATCCTCCTCAAACAATTCGAATGTTACTAAAGAATTTCCTTCATAGCCTTCGTATCGCCAACTGTAGGCTAATTTTTTCATTGGAGCTACTGCGGTGATTTTGCAAATGTGATGATACTGCCGATCATCAGGTCCACCAAAAAAATCAAATTGAAAACCGACTTCTGGTTTGAACTCTTTAAAATCAAAATACCATTTTTTCATTTGCTCTTTACTGGTGATAGCCTCCCAAACCGTGGGGATCAGAACGTTGAAAGTTCGTTCGATCACAAAAGGGTTATTTTTCATATTTAGCTTATTTAAGATGATCAGTTCCTTTTATAATACTATACGAAACCATTTGATTACACAATGTGCATTCGGTGTTTCTACATCTCACTTAGGTAAGTCGACATTAAAGGATATCGTATTAAATAATTCAAATCTATAAATGACTTCATGTATTCTTTCTATCTTCGGATACCCTTTCTACGCCTATGAAGATTCTCTTTTCATTTCTTCTCTCCTTTCTATGCACAATAAGTCTGGCTCAAAAGGCGGACAGTCTTAAATCTGTTCTGCTAAAAACAAAAGCAGATACATCGAAAACAATTTTACTGAGCGCCCTTGCCGATGTACTCACGAAATCAAATCCTCAGCAAGCTGTTGAAAATGCACGCGCTGGACTCAAGCTCGCAAAGAAGATTGGTTTTGATAAAGGTATTTTTGAAAATGCTTTTTCGTTAGCCAGTGCATTTCAAGGGCAATCAGCATTCGACTCGGCAGTTTTCTATTTTCACATTGCGCTCATCACAGCAGAGAAACGGGAAGATCAATCAGGACAAGCAGAGGTATGTTCTGGTCTCGGTCACAGCTTCATGCGAAAATCACAAATGGATTCATCACGCTATTACCTTGACAAGGGATTAGCGCTGGCAAAACAAATTAAGAATTACAGAGTAGAAGCCGGCATCTATAACAACTATGGCAATGTTTTTATAGAGGAAAGTAATTATCAAAAAGCACTGGACTATTTTGTGCAGGCCGCTAAACTATATGAAAATCCATTGGCGGATGATTATGGTCAGGCGCTGGCATTATCAAACATCGGCAATATAGAATATCGTTTGGGTAATTATGATCAGGCACTTGACTACGCCTGGCAAAGTATGACCATCGCTAAACGAAGAAACTTTACACCTGAAATCGGTTATGCTCACAAACTTCTTGGTCGCATTTTTAGAAAGCAAAAAAAATACGACAGTGCTCTAGTCGAATATAAACAAGCACAAAAACTCTGTTTAACATTAGGTGATGTGCGCAGTGCAGCAGAACTCTTGCAAAACATCGGCAATATTTATTTTGACAAAGAACAACATCGCGATGCTTTGACAAACTATCAACAATCTTTAAAACTGGCAAAAAGTATTTCGGTTAAACCATTGATTGCCTATGCCTATTCTGCTATTGGGCAAGCGTATGCAGTGTTGAAAAAAAATGATGATGCTCTATTATATTTAGACTCTGCCGGAAATGCAGCCAAGGCGATAAGCAATTCCTATTTACTCATGGATACGTACGATGCCATAAGTTCCGTTTACGAAGCCAAAGGCAATTATAAAAAAGCCCTATCTGTACATCAACAACTTGAGCAACTTCAAGACAGCATAACACAATCGGAAAACCGGCAGCTTGCAGAAGAGACTCAGGCAAAATATGAGTTAGAAAAAAAAGAAGCGCAAATTACTTTACTCACAAAAGATCAGGAACTAAAAACACTTGCCATAGAAAGACAGCGCGCCATACAAGTCGGTTCCGCTGTGGCGTTGCTGTTAGTCATTGTCATTGCATTCCTGCTGGTAAATCGATATCGCGTATTGAACCGGGCAAAACGCCTCGCTGAAATTGAACAGGTGCGCAATACCATTGCCCGCGATTTGCACGATGACATTGGGTCAACACTTTCAACCATCAACATCATCAGTAATCTTGCCATGCGGGAAAACATCAATGGCAACAATCATCATTTGAGTCGCATTGCTGAGCAATCATCCAAGATGATGGAAAGTATGACGGATATGGTGTGGTCCATCAATCCAATTAACGATTCCATTGAAAAGGTAATGGTGAAGATGAAAGTATTTGCCGCTGAGATACTGGAGCCTAAAAATATTTCGGTTCGCTTTTTTGGCGAAGAGTCGTTAAATGGTTTATCACTGGACGCAGAGAGACGAAAAAATATTTTCTTAATTTTTAAAGAAGCCATTAACAATGCAGCCAAATACAGTGAGGCAACCGAAATAGAAGTTACCTTAAAACAATCAGAAGGTAAATTGATGATGATGGTATCCGACAACGGCAAGGGCTTTTCAGAAGAAAGCGTGAAAACCGGTAATGGACTTATTAACTTAAGGTCGCGGGCCAATGCCATACATGCAGAATTTAAACTTTCCTCAGCAGAAACTAAGGGCACTCGCATTGAGCTTTCGCTTCCTATTACATGATTAGGGTATATCGATTAGTAAAACTTTTTATTTCCTTTAGTATCGCTTAGAAGAAAATGAGTTTATCTGTTCTACTGTATGAAGACAATGACATATTGCGCGAGAGCATCGGCAGTATGATGCAATTGGATGAACATTATCATCTATCAAACTCCTTTAATAATGTATTGGTTGCCGAAAAACAAGTTAGCGAAATCAAACCTGACATTATATTAATGGACATTGACATGCCTGGACGCACGGGCATTGAAGCGGTGAAGCAAATCAGAGCAATGGGTTTAACCATTCCAATCATTATGCTTACTGTTTTTGACGACACCGAACATGTATTTGATGCGATCTGCGCGGGAGCCTCTGGATATTTATTAAAAAAACATCTCTCCGTTAAACTTTTCGATGCCATGCATGAAGTGTTAAATGGTGGGGCGCCTATGTCACCTTCCATTGCACTCATGGTAATTGCTTCCATGCAAAAACCACAACAAGCCAAATCCTATCAACTTACAGCACGCGAAAAAGAAATTCTAGCCTCGTTATCAAAAGGAAATAGTTATAAAATGATGGCGGATGAATTTTATATCACGATTGATACGGTTCGCGCCCACATCAAAAAGATCTACGAAAAATTACAAGTTCATTCACAGACCGAGGCAGTTTCAAAAGCACTAAAAGAGCGACTCGTATAATACGAATAAAAGTTTTTATTCGTATTTCATCTTCTGCCCTTGTACTTGACATTACATGATCATGTAATACCACGTGACCAATGAACTACTGATCTTTGAATCAAACCCTATTCTAATGAAAGTTATATGCGATTCTAAAAAATCCATTTCTGTAACAAAGCTAAAGTTTACAATTGTTACTGCTTTAGTATTGGCTTCTTTTGGATTTTCAAATGCCCAAGTCACCAGTACGTTTGGTGTGGATGCCGAAGGCTGGACAATGTCAGATATAAATTTGAATACGCCTTTTACGGTTAACCACAATTCAGCTGGTGGCAATCCGGGGGGGTATGTCTCTGCTTCTGGTGCATCATCACAACCCTATTATTTTACATCTCCTGCAAAATTCAATGGAAACCTTATCTACTTCAGCTATGGGCAGGATTTAAAGTTCGACATTCAGATTAATCATACGCCTACAGCACACTCTGCTTATGGCGATGTGATCGTCCAAAGCAACTCCGGAAGTTACTTAACCCTTACATTGCCCAGTTTCCCTGCCGTTGCTCCGGCATGGTCAACCTTTACGATACGGTTAGATGAAACATCAAACTGGCGCATCAATTCCACTGGTGGACCTATCGCGACAAAAAAACAAGTACTTCAGTTCTTATTGAATGTGCAATCTATTCGAATCAATGTCAACTATGGTACTGCGGTGCTTACAGGCGCTATTGATAATGTGATCCTGCAAAAAAGAAGTATTGAAACGGCTCCCTCCATTACCTCCTTTACTCCTTCAACAGGTAAGCCAGGCACATCTGTAACAATCAATGGCTCCAATTTCGGTTCATCCATTTCACAAAACGCAGTTTACTTTGGTAACATGGAAGGTGTGATTACCAATGCAACTTCCTCACAACTTACCGTAACCGTTCCGGTTGGTGCGACCTTCGGCCAGATTACAGTATTGAATAAAACAAGCGGGCTCGTTAAACAGTCCGAATTACCTTTCAGTCCGGGCTTTGATGACGGTGGAAGAATTATTCCCGCAACGTTTAAATCAAAATTTGATTTTCCAACAACACAGAGCGGTGGTGTTTCTATTGGCGATCTGGATGGTGATGGCTGGAGTGATATCATTATGGCGTGGGCAGACAATTCAAAAGTTGAAGTATACCGAAACCTGGGGTTAGGTGGAAAATTATCAGCAACTTCTTTTGCACCTAAGGTTACTTTCCTAACGAATCAATTCTTTACAAATGGTGCAGGAATAGAAGTAGTGGATCTTGATGGTGATGGAAAACTTGATCTTACTACATCAGCATGGAATGGTGCTGGTTTTGGTGGTGGAGTTTTTGTAACATTTCGCAACATCAGCACTCCTGGAACCATTACTTTTGAAACTGCCGAAACATGGGATGGTGTTACGGATGAAAGTCCGGTGTATGATGTAACGGATATAGATGGAGATGGACTACCTGAACTCATTGGAGGAGAAGGAGGCTCGGGCGGAACATTTTGGATCAATCAAAACATGAGCACACCTGGTAATATTGATTTTGCGCCACCGGCCACTTTTTTAGGTGGTGCTGTAATCGGGAATGTGAATACAGTGACTGATCTTGACAATGATGGAAAGCCTGAGTTGATTGTCAAGCAAGCTTCCACGATCACCATTATAAAAAACACTTCTACTCCCGGAGCAATTTCTCTCGGATCAACTGTCATTCTACCGTACAGCGGAGATAGTAACGTTGAGCTTTATGACTTTAATGGTGATGGTAAAAAAGATTTGATCTTCGGGAATTTTTATACAGGTGATGACATCCGCATTCACATCAACACAAACTCGGGTGGCGCATTAGCCATAGGCGACTTTGCCACGGAAATCATTGTAAAGTCGGAACTTAGCTATACGAATAGCGGTATCACTCTGGCGGATATGAATGGTGATGGTAAAGTAGAAATTGTTGCTGTCGATCATGGTAACATTGGTGTATTTGAAAACATTACGAATGGAACATTCACTGCCAATTCATTTATCGAAGCATATGTAAAAGATGGTGGTAATGGCTCTACCTATCCTAATAAACTGGTGGTTGGTGATTTGAATGGTGATGGGAAACCAGACATCGTGATGGCGACAACCAATGCCAGTTGGCGCATAACCGTTTTTGAAAACAGCAATGTTCAAGCTCCTCACATTTCGCTCAACACGGTTTCTCCTTTGAAGGGAGCAGTTGGTAGCAACGTTACGATTACAGGAGATTATTTTTCGACAACACCATCACAAAACACGGTGATGTTTGGTGATGTAAAAGCAACCGTAACATCAGCGACTAAAAAACAACTTATTGTGACGGTTCCCCCTGGAGCATCAATGGCTGCTGTGAGTGTTACGCGCGATCAATTAACCTCTACCTATCATCTCCCCTTTGTTCCCACATTTTCTCCCGGAGTTAATTTTAACAATACTCACTTTGCTACGCCAATCGATTTTACATTAAC
>JBDTTT010000168.1:0-11021 GCA_039930485.1 Chryseolinea sp. | reverse complement strand
ATTTCCGAACAGATAGAGGAAGAGAAATAACGGAAGTACTTACACAGCAAGATTTTCCACAAAATGGCATGAAGAAAATGCCGCTCTACTACATTACGCTAACGAACTACGATGATACATTTAAAGATGTGAAACTCATTTTTGATAAAGATAATCTTGAAAAAACATTAGGTGAAGTTGTATCAAGTGTGGGCAAGAAACAGATTCGGATTGCGGAGTCAGAGAAATATCCACACGTTACATTTTTCTTTTCGGGTGGAAGAGAAGAGGTTTTTAAAGGAGAATCCAGAATTCTTTGTCCATCACCAAAAGTAGCTACCTATGATCTTGCTCCAGAAATGAGTGCAAATGACATAAAGGATAAGATCATTCCTGAGTTAGATAAGAAAGAAGCGGACTTCATCTGTTTAAATTTTGCAAACCCGGATATGGTGGGCCATACCGGAGTATTTGAAGCGGTTGTGAAAGCTTGTGAGACCGTTGATGCATGCGCACAAAAAGTAACGGAGGCTGCATTGAAAAATGGATATGCTACTATCATCATTGCTGATCACGGTAATGCCGATATGATGATCAACAATGATGGATCACCCAATACAGCACATACAACTAACCTGGTTCCGTGTATTCTTGTGGATGATGAATACAAAGGAAAACTGAAGAATGGAAAGTTGGGAGATCTTGCTCCAACCATTCTTACTTTAATGGGTGTTGCGATACCTTCTCAAATGACGGGAACTGTTTTGCTTGAAAAATAGAAAGTCAGACTTGAATCAAACCACCTTTTTAGAAATGAATAGATGAGAGATACATTTAGTATAATTTTTTTACTTGCCTTCGTTTCATTTACATGTTCAAATAAACAGAATTCAGCTGCCACTTTATTTGACGTAGATAGTCTGACCAGTGCGCAAATAAAATACCTTACAATTCACCGCGCAGAACTTAACAAGACTTCTTCGTTAGGAGATTCGAGCGGCTCAGTTTCCTTTATGCCAAAAGATACTTCTGCCTGGAAAAGCGAACTGGAAATTTTTAAGGTATTAAATTTAGTCAACAAACCAATTAACCGAAATTCATACACCATCGAGATTCAACCCGATACAAAGAGTAATCTGTCGATTAGAACCTTTGGTATTAAAACCAGTTTACCAGAAGATGAAAAAAAGAATTTGCCAATCGAATATTTGAAAATCTATTATCACAACACAGTAAATAAAATTCGGAGAATAGAAGGACAATACAAAGAATTGGGATTTATGAATAAGACTGCTCAGGTGTTAATGATGGAGTTTCAACCGGTGAACGACACCATGATACTTACATCGTATTCTATAACAGGCGGACAGAAAATGTTTATGGGCGATTCTGTTCAATATAAAATCAATTCATCCGTCACTTTAACAAAGTAAACAACACATGGCGAAGCGAAGTGGAGAGGAGGCATTGCGGGAAGAAGACAAAAGGCCAATCAATAAAAATAGTTTAAAAGAACTCTTAGGTATTTTCAAGTTTGCCATGCCCTATAAGGTATGGTTTATTGCCGGATTAATTTGCCTGGTGCTGTCAAGTGTAATGCTGCTGGCATTTCCATATCTGGCTGGTAAACTTTTGGATGTAGCATCTGGAAAACCAGTTCCTTATTTTACATCGATCACCGGGGTGGCCTTGGCGTTGTTGGGAATTTTATTTGTACAGGGAATTTTCTCTTTTGTACGCGTCTATACTTTTTCGATCGTGAGTGAGCGATCGCTGGCAGATGTTCGAAAAGCGCTATATCAAAAAATAATATGGCTTCCGTTAAGTTATTTTGACAATCGCAGAGTGGGTGAATTGATGAGTCGCATTACATCAGATGTAGGCACGTTGTCAGATATGTTTGCCTTTACGCTTGCAGAATTTTTGAGACAGCTCATCACATTTGTACTGGGCACAGCCGTAATCTTTTACCTTGTGCCGAAACTTTCAACGTTTATGTTGCTTACATTCCCAGTGTTGATCGTATTGGCATTAGTCTTTGGAAAATACATTCGGAAGCTATCCAGAAAAACGCAAGACAAATTAGCGGAGGCAAATGTGGTGGCAGAAGAATCGCTTCAATCTATTGCTGTAGTAAAAGCCTTTACCAATGAGGTCTTCGAAACCAAACGGTATTCGAATACATTAAGTGAGGTAGTTAAAGTGGCGATTCGGACAGCACGATTCCGGGGATTATTTATTTCGTTTATCATTTTTGCTGTCTTTGGCGGCATTGTTTCAGTTGGCTGGTATGGTGCGTTGCTTGTTCAGAACGGGAGCATTACTACTGGATCATTATTTTCGTTTGTTCTCTACACCTCTTTTATTGGCGCATCGATAGCAGGACTTGGGGATATTTACACTCAACTTCAAAGATCAATCGGTGCCTCAGAGCGCCTACTTGAAATACTTCATGAAACAGATGAATCAGAACCAGCAACTACAGATAAGACCCATTTGAAAGGGGATATCCAATTCGAAAATGTTTCGTTCTCCTATCCGACACGTCCGGAGTTTACAGTTCTTGACAATCTGAATTTTAAAGTGAAGGCTGGCGAAAAAGTAGCACTGATTGGTCAAAGCGGTTCCGGCAAATCAACCATTATTAATTTGTTGATGCGTTTCTATCCCATTAACCAAGGAACTATTCAGGTTGATGGAAAATCGATCGCGCAATATAATCTGAATGCTTACCGTAAAAACATAGGCATCGTACCACAGGAAGTAATGCTATTTGGCGGAACGATCAAAGAAAATATTGCGTACGGAAAACCGGGTGCTACTCACGCGGAAATACACAAAGCAGCTCATCAGGCAAATGCCTTGGAATTCATTGAGCGCTTCCCTGAAAAATTTGAAACAATAGTAGGTGATCGGGGCGTAAAACTCTCGGGCGGTCAGCGCCAACGTATTGCTATTGCTCGCGCCATTCTAAAAGACCCTGCCATCCTAATTCTGGATGAAGCCACCAGTTCTTTAGATGCCCAGTCAGAAGTATTGGTACAAGAGGCATTGGAGACACTCATGGAAAATCGTACTACAATTATCATCGCACACAGGCTAAGTACAATCAAAAAAGTAGACCGCATTTTCGTTATCAAAGAAGGGCAACTAGCTGAAACAGGATCGCATGCTGAACTTACCCAGTTGGATAATGGTATTTATAGTAACTTGCTTAAGCTGCAATTGCAATAGGTTATGAATGCATCATCCGAAATTTTACTTAAGAATTTTGACCTTCGATCTACTCCTACCCGCCAGCAAATTATTCATCTTTTTTTAAAGAAGAATTATGCCCTTTCCCATGGGGATATTGAAAAAGAAATTACCGATGAGTTAGACCGCGTAACGGTTTACAGAACACTTAAAACTTTTCTGGATAAAGGATTAATCCACAAAGTCCTTGATGATGAAGGAAGTCTCAAATATGCCCTTTGCAATGAAGCGTGTACGCTAACAGGGCATCACCACGACCATGTCCACTTTAAGTGTATTACGTGTGGTCAAACGAATTGCCTGAACATTGATGTGCCTCTGGTAAAACTTCCAAAGGGATATAAGGCAAATGAGGTAAACCTTCTGATCCAGGGAACTTGCGAACGTTGTTCTTAATTTTAAAGGTTTGGGTTCCTTTTATAGGCTAAGTCTCATAAAGTCAGCATGCAGGTTTTTGAGATTGAAATATATTCGTAGTTTTGAGATCGCGCCTTTTAAATTCATTGACGATTTTGATGTTTAAGCACTTTTTTAACCGGAAATAAGACCCTCATTGTTATCCTCCTCAAACATACTTCTCTTCAAACTTTTCAGTAACGGAAGCGAAACGGAAACGATCCTATTTGGGGTTTTCGGTGTAATTATTATCGTTTTTCTTGTTCTCGATCTGGGCATTTTTCATAAACAGGCTCATAAAATCACAACGAAATCAGCGCTATACCAATCCATTTTCTGGGTTTTTGTATCGACCCTATTCGGATTTTTTATTTATAAATATGACGAGAGTGGAGCGGATGGAGCAGTTCAATATTTTTCGGCCTATCTCACAGAGTATGCCTTATCCGTTGATAATATTTTCGTTATTCTACTGCTGCTAAAATATTTTCAGGTTAAGGAAGAGTATTATCATAAGACACTTTTCTGGGGAATATTAGGGGCGATGGTTTTTCGCGGAGTTTTCATTTTCGTAGGAGCCATTCTCATTCACCATTTCAGTTGGCTGCTTTACATCTTCGGAGTTTTTCTTCTGTATTCGGGTATCCGGATTTATTTTGAAGATGGTGATGAGCAGATCGAGCCAGAGAAAAATCCTGTATTAAAACTGTGTAAAAAATATTTACCCATGACGGACAAAGATCATGGCTCTAGTTTTTTAGTGAAGGAAAATGGCAAGTTGTTATTTACACCACTGTTCCTCGTCATTATTTTAATTGAAACAACAGATTTGATTTTTGCTGTCGATTCAATACCTGCTGCCTTTGCCATTACACAAAATGAATTTTTGATTTACACTTCGAATATTTTTGCGGTAATGGGCTTGCGAGCTATGTTCTTTCTATTGGCTGGTATTATTGATAAGTTTTACTTATTACAAAAAGGTCTTTCCATTATTCTGTTTTTTATCGGAGCCAAGATGCTTCTTGAGATTTGGGACATCGAACTCAATGCTTACGTATCGTTCTCCGTCATTATTGCAACGCTAACATTGTCCATTATCTTCTCTGTTATTGTGCCACGCAAAGCGGAGGCAGAAGACTAATCTGAACATACAACTAGAGTAGAAGTCACAAAAAAGGCCCGACCAAGCCGAGCCTTTTAAATTGCAAGAATTGTATTTTTAATTAGCGTCTACTCCGTCAGCAAATAAATTTTTAGGAAGAATCTTCAGCAAAATTGGAAGTGTTAAAAAATGCTGAGGCATTGATACAATAACAAGAGTGGGTATTGATTTCAAAAGCTGAATTAGTTCTATGCGAACGTATTCCTTCTCATCTAAAGTAAGCTCATTGAACCTGGCTTTTCTTAATAAGTTAAGCACGGTTTCATTCTCCTGAATGCCTTTCATCAGGCGCGTTTTGTTCTTCTCTGCAATGCGAGAAACACGCTTTATAAACATGTCGCTTACTTCGTTGTAATTCTTTTTGTTCTGAAGGTATTCCAGTTGTGACCAATGCTCTAAAACAAAGCCTTCTATTGCCACCAAGCTATTATCAAGATCCTCATCAGAGAAATTTAAATAATGACAGAAACGTCTTAAGAAATCAAGTTCAGTTTGATCGATAATCTTATCCGACCAAATGGTAAGGATAGCCATTTCAAGGAAAAACTTTTTCAAGATCCACGAGTTCTCAGAAGGTAGATTAATATCCTCTACAGAAATTCCTTCTTCAAAAATTCTAAGGGCTTCTCTTTTGCGATCAGGTGATAGATCAGTGCTTTGAATAAAGAATTCAAACAACTTTCTTTCTTCGTGAGCGATTTCTCTATTCGCATGTGAGGCTGCGGAAATTACTTTCACTACCGAAAACCGTAATTCATCGCGTTCATAACGGAAGAAATCGGCTACAATACGATCGGCATTGGTGTGTATCCACTGACCGTAAATGAAGATGTCAAGGAACAATAAACTGTTGTGAAAAAAGTAAGTCCAGAAATTTCCGGCATACGTATCGGTATAATCAATTCTCTTATCGAGTATTTTTTCGGCTAATTCAATGGGTGATTTCCTACCTCCAAATAATGTTTTAGTAGGTGTAGCAAGCTCAGGGAAAATATTGTTGTAGAAATTGCCAATACTGTCCAGAGTTTGCATCACTACTTTCGAAAATTCTTCAGGTGAGTTTACCGGCTTATCATAGAACAGAAGAGAACTGCTGATCAAGCTTTCCGCTAATAAAACCTTCATTCGGTCTTTTTCAGTCCATGATTCCTGACCTGGAACATCAAGTTCCCCTACCGATTGTCCATACATGAGCCCTGTAGGCTGAATAATGCGATACAGGGCATGTTCAGGATGCGATGATTTTTTAGCATGACCAGCAACGACATCTTTCAAGAGGTCCTCACGGAACTCAAGATACTCTTTTAGCCAACCTTTTACGTTTGTATTCATGGGGTATAATATCCGATGAAATTAGTGATTTTTAGAATATGGAGGAAGTCTATTATTTCAAATGTCTTTCCAGCCTTTCGATTCGATGTTTTTAGCGACAGATTCCACCTTCTTTTTGAGAGAATCTTTGAATGCATCCAGTCGTTGAGCCAGGGCGCTATCGGTCGTGCCTAAAATTTGTGCTGCCAATATTCCGGCATTACGTGCTCCATCTAACGCAACTGTTGCCACAGGCACTCCACCGGGCATTTGTAAAATGGAAAGAACAGAATCCCAGCCATCGATTGAGTTGGATGATTTTACAGGGACACCAATGACTGGTAATGAAGTAAGGGAAGCTACCATTCCTGGTAAATGAGCTGCTCCTCCAGCTCCAGCAATAATTACCTTAACGCCCCTGCCTCTGGCTGACTGGGCATACTCCACCATACGAAGGGGTGTGCGGTGAGCCGATACAACGGTAAGCTCGTATTGCACTTGCAGTTCCTCGAGAATCAGAGCTGCTTCTTTCATGATCTTAAGATCAGAATCACTTCCCATGATAATACCAACTTCAGGTTTGCTCATATCAGGCGATTATATTTAAGGTTTGCTTTACAAAGTTGGCTTTCTTTTTCAAACTCTCTACATCAGCATCAACAATTGTGACGTGACCCATTTTACGAAAGGGTTTTGTAATGCGTTTACCATACAGATGTACATGAACGCCACTTATCTTCATCACTTCTTCAAAGCCAGTGTACTTCGCTTCTCCTTCATAACCCGGTTCGCCTAATAAGTTCACCATAGCACTGGGAAGCAAAAGGTTGGTATCGCCTAGCGGAAGATTTAAAATCGAACGTAAATGTTGCTCATATTGAGAGGTAGTATTCGCTTCGATGGTTTGATGTCCACTGTTATGGGGACGAGGAGCAATTTCATTCACCAATACCTTACCATCTTTTGTCACAAACATTTCAACGGCCAAAATACCAACCATGTCTAAATCGTGAATGATCTTGCGGGCAATACGATCTGCCTCTTCTAAAATATTTTGAGGAAGTTCTGCAGGTGCAAAAAGGTATTCGACCAGATTTTGAATAGGATGAAAAACCATTTCAACGGATGGAAAAGTTTTCACCTCGCCATTTGAATTTCGGGCTACGATTACAGCAATTTCTTTTTCGAAATCAATTCGCTTTTCAAGAATACCGGGAGTATCAAAAGCCTTATCGGCATCAGCTTCTGTTTGTAGTATTTGTACACCACGGCCATCATATCCTTCACGACCGAGTTTGTTTACAGCAGGGAAGAAGTTGATATTACGTTTTACATCGGATGCATTTTCAACCAGGATGAAATCAGCAGTAGGTATTCCGCTGTCGCGGAAGAAAATCTTTTGGGTGCGTTTATCCTGAATGAGTTCAATGACTTCGGGTTGAGGGAAAACTTTCTTTCCTTGCTTCACTAACTCTTTCAGTGCAGCAGTATTTACATTTTCGATTTCAATGGTAATGATATCGCAGCCAGCACCAAACTTCATTACCGTATCAAAATCAGTAAGCTTGCCATGATGAAATTCACATAAGGTAGAACAGGGTGCTTGTGCATCCGGATCAAGGACACGAAAGGGAATATTGAAATCAATACCCGATTGAATGAGCATACGACCAAGCTGGCCCCCGCCCAGAATACCGAGTTTAAAGTGATGGTGAAAAGATGAATTCAAAGTGAATGATTTTGAGTCCGCAATTTCGGTTTTTTATTGAAGGCTACAAGTACTAAACTGAATGCTATGAAGCTGGCGGAGAAAATTGTAGGGTAACTAGAAGAACAACGTTAGAAATGCCTAGAAGAATGAAGGGGTAGCTTTAGCCAGGCCCACGACACCATCGAATTCAATGCCGGCCATTTTAATGGAGTATAATAAGAGTCTAACCTCTTTAACATGAACTCTTCCATCGACCTCCGATAGTTTATACAGAATAACAAAAGCATCCGATTTCTCTTTATCGGTGCATTGATTGATCATATCAATTCCAGCCTGATAAATATCCCGTTCTTTTTTCTCTTTAACCGTCAACTCAAACTCGTGAAAAGTAGTGTCACTCACTTTTACGTGCTCTCTTATTTTTTGAAGAGCGGCCATTTCTTTTTCATCGACAACACCGTCTGCGCTCACCAAGAGATGAACTAAATACAATAAGCCGAGTTGGTAATTCTTGTTCATAACGATGTGGAATGAACTTAAAGATAAGTATTCTTAATACGAACGGTCTATTCTTAAGAAAGAATTTGATAGACTGCAAAAGCAGACAGATAAGCCAACGCGGTCATGTAGACCAATTGAATCATAGGCCACTTCCAACCTTTTGTTTCACGATAAACAACGGCAATTGTACTCATGCACTGCATAGCAAACGTATAAAATACAAGCAGGGAAAAACCAACTGCAGGTGTAAAACGAGGACCCCCTGTTTCAGGATTTATTTCTTCACCCATGCGTTCCTTAATTGTAGCAGCATCGTCTTCGTTTACGCTTCCAATGCTATAAATGGTTGCCATCGTTCCAACAAAAACCTCGCGTGCAGCAAATGATGTAATCAGCGCAATGCCGATCTTCCAATCAAAACCAAGTGGTTTGATAACAGGCTCAATACCTTTACCAATAATACCGGCATACGAATGCTCAAGCTTGTAGGCAGCAACTCGATCTTCAAAGCCTTGTTCTGTCAAGCGGAGATTTTTTGATTGTTCCTGCACCGCTTCTCTTGCATTATGCATAGAATCACCAGGGCCGTAACTTGCCAGTACCCAAAGAATAACGGAGATGGCCAGAATAACTTTACCAGCCTCCCACACAAACGTTTTTGTTTTTTCTAATATAGTGAAGCCAACATTCGACCATTTTGGAACACGATAGGTGGGAAGTTCCATCATAAGGAAACTTCTTTCTTTCACACGAATGAGGAGGTTCATTACCCATGCTGAACCAAGCGCTGCTACAAAGCCAAGCAGATACAAACCCATTAGCGCAAGACCTTGTAAGTTGAAAAAGCCAAGTGCTTTTTGATCGGGAACAATGAGCGCAATAAGAATAGTAAACACAGGGAGTCTCGCAGAGCAACTCATTAATGGAGTCACCATAATTGTGATGATACGCTCTTTCCAATTATCAATTGTTCGAGTTGCCATAATTGCCGGTATTGCACAAGCAACGCCCGACATAAGCGGCACTACACTCTTTCCATTCAAACCGAATTTGCGCATCACTTTATCCATCAGGAAAACAACACGCGCCATATAACCGGATTCTTCGAGAATGGAAATGAAAGCAAACAGAATAGCAATCTGCGGAACGAAAATTAAGATACCTCCAATGCCTGGGATCAATCCTTCAGTGACCAAACGGGTAAGCGGTCCGTCAGGTAGTATTGATGAAAGAGATGAGCTGATCTGTGCAAACAAACTGTCAATAAAATCCATAGGCACAGTCGCCCATGCAAAAATGGATTGGAAAATCAGAAAGAGGATCCCAAAGAAAATAAGGTAGCCTCCTATTTTGTGCGTTAAAACTTTATCGAGTTGACCTGAATATTTTTTCCAGGAGTTGTCTGTGTTTTTTAGCGTGACACTATTGAGCAGATCCTGAATGAAGCTGTAACGCAATATGGTTTCGGCTCCTTGAAATTTCCCAGGAAAAAATTCATAGGTAGATCGGATAGAATCTACAAGATTCTTTTTCTCAGTAGATAAAAATTTAAGAGATCCTGGTTGTTCTAAAAATTGATATGCTTCGTAGTCGTTATCTAGACCAAGACCTGAGCGCAATTCCTTTATTGGACTCTCAGCTTCCTTCCAAATAGTGAACACCGGTTTTGATGGAGCAGGAAGCGGCTTGACAAGTAATTCTTTCAGCACATCTAACCCGATACCATTGCGGGCATTAATAGGAACAACAGGAACACCTAACTTTTTAGAGAGCGAAATGAAATCATAACTGATGCCCGCTTTCGCAACCAGGTCCATCATGTTCAATGCAAGTATAGTCGGGAGGCCGAGGTCAATAATCTGTGTGAGCAACAAGAAGCCACGCTTCAAGTTGGTCGCATCAGCAATTACTACAATTTTTTCAGGCGTTGATGGTGAATGATGATCGAGCAAAACCTCTGCTACAATTTGCTCATCCAGACTTCGAGGGTAAATACTATAGATGCCGGGTAAGTCGATGATCTCTGCAGTGGAACCATCAGGCAAAGCACAAAAGCCTGATTTTTTTTCGACCGTTACACCAGGGAAATTTCCAATTTTTTGATTTAATCCCGTAAGGTGATTGAACAAAGACGACTTACCCGAATTGGGATTTCCGAGGAGGGCAATTTTTGGCCGATGTTGAACTGCCATTAATTAAGAATTGAAATGGTAGCCGCTTCTTCCAGACGCAATGATAATTCATAGCCTGAAACACTGATACAAATCGGATCACCGAAGGGTGCAGTGAAATTGAACCGAACGGCAGAACCTGGCAGGCAACCCATTTCCATGAGCTTCACCGACAAGTACTCATCGCTAAACCCGGAGACGATTGCTACCTCTCCCGGCTGCATTTGAGCTACATTTTTTGCGCCTCCGCCCATCTCAACTTATTTAGATTAATTTTAAACAAGGCAAATATAGAAGTGGTTCAGCACCCAAACAATGATTTACATCAGATTTCAAGGGTTAGAAGATGTTTAGTTTTTTGCTGAAGTTTGAACTATGGGGAAGAAGCAAAAACCGAAAAGGAGGATGGCAAAAGAGGATAAAGCAAAGCAGCCTCAACAAATACCTCCTGTTGCTTCCGATCCTTCAGACGACTCCTTTAATTTTGGAGGCTTGCCTGAGCGAAATCTGAAAAAGAACCTGGGCTGTGGCT
>JBDTTT010000167.1:0-11078 GCA_039930485.1 Chryseolinea sp. | reverse complement strand
AACTGAACAAATTGGGGATCCCTTTATTTATAAGGGAGACTTCATAAAATTGAGAAACATTACAGTAACGTACGATCTTAGCAGTTTGCTGACCTCTAAGCAAAATGTCATTAAGAAGTTAACCCTTAGTGCAGCGTGTCGGAATGTTCTGATAATTTATAAAGATCTTCCTAATCTTGATCCAGAAGCCTTTGCGTCATCTGGCGACAACAGAGTTGGTTATGAGGGAACATCACAACCCACTACGCGCAATTTCAGTTTTACTTTAAATGCTAGATTCTAAAATTATGAAATCAAAAAAATATTTTGTGGCACTTTGCTCTGTCTGCCTGCTGTTTGTAGGATGTGATAAAGATTTTGTAGAGATTAATTCAAACCCTTATGTGATAGGGAAGCTTAATCCTGGTAATTTATTTGCCAATGCAGTTCGACAGACTGATCCTGGAAGTTGGGAAGTGGAGCAAACCATTACCCAGCAATTTGTAAATGCCTATAATTTAGGTGCAACGGCTGGGCCGAACTTTAATACAGATGCTGATAACTTCAATCAAAATAAGTGGAATAATGTATATCCTAACTCCATTAAACTTCTTGTGCAGGCAATTGAGTTGGCACAGAATCAACCTGAAAGAGTTAATTTAATGAGCATGATGCGGATATGGAAAGCATATGTATTCATGACCTTGACTGACACGTATGCAGATGTCCCTTACTTTGATGCTGGTAAAGCTGCTATTGATGGTAATTTCCGTCCGGTGTATGACGATGATGAGGCTATATATACTGATTTGTATAATGAAATCAAATCCGCTACAGATGCCTTAGATCCTGCCGCAGATTTTGTCTCTAACGATCTCATTTATCCCACTGCAACAACGGCTGCTTTGCAAGTGCCTTTATGGAAGAAATTGGGTAATTCTTTGTTGTTGAGATTAGGTATGCGGTATTCCAAAGTTGATCCAACCTTGGCTCAAACCAGAGTGGTTGAAGCAGTTAGTAGAGGTGTTATGCAGACCAATGCTGACAATGCTTACTTGACTTATGCTTCTGCAACCTATAATAATCCAATGAATAATGGTCCTAGAGCGATCAACACATATTTCTATTATGTAGCTGAGCCTTTTGTAGATTATTTGAAAGCAACAAATGATCCCAGGGCAAAGTATATGATTGGTATTTACGCCAATCCAACATCTGCTACAACCACAACGCCAGATGTTACCTTAGCAAATCAATTTGGTTTTCCGGTAGGATTTGACAATTCAACGATTCAGGACGAACCATCCTATAGAGGAGCTATGGGTGGAGGTATGAATTATTCACAATTGAACTTTAACGTGTTAGGAAACGCTACTGCACCTGTTTTCTATGTAACCAATTCGCAAGTTAAATTACTACTTGCAGAAGCAACCAAACGTGGTTGGATTTCTAGTGAAGGAACTGTGCAGGAACTTTATGAAGAAGGGATAAGAGCAAGTATGGATGATTGGGCAAAATTCCCAAACACAACAGCTATTCCTTCAGGTGATCAGGATGCTTACCTTGCAGAGACTGATGTAGCATTTGATGATACCAGAGCGTTAGAACTCATCAATACACAATATTGGGTATCAAATGTTGCAAACGGACCTGAGGTTTGGGCTAATTTTAGAAGAAGTGGTTTTCCTGTCTTAAGTCGTAATACCTACAATGACAATTTAATTGGCAATGGTTCGCTTGATGGATTTATCCACAGGATACCCTATCCAAATGGTGAGGCTTTAAATAACGAGGAGAATTTTTTCGCGGCTGATGCTGCCATAGGCGGAGATAATCTGGTGTCACGAGTATTCTGGGATGTGCCCTAAAGAGAGAGAATAATTTGGGTTAGTTAACGTAAGAAGGCGGGGATAGTGATAGCTCCCCTTACCTTGGCTTCACAAATTCTCCCTATGTAATACTTAAATAGTAATCAAGGATTGAAAAAGGTAACTGAAGCAAATCATCAGTTACCTTTTCGATCCTGCGATTAAGATTCACATCCTGATGTAGTTGTCTCTCGCTCAAAGAGGCAGTTTGTTTGGTATTCACAATTGAAAAAATGCTTTTCATTACCGGACCAGGGGATAAGGCAAATTCTTTGGAAATGAATGTTCATGGTGTCGAAAAGTTCTAGACACCTTGGTAAGGAGAGCGCCTCAGAAAATTATGTTTCTTATTTAACCACTGCCACTGACGTATGTTGAGAGTTTACTCAAAGGTATTAATAGCAATATCCCTACTCTGTCTGGTGGGTTACATTCTATCCACAACCCAACAGGCACATCATATTGCAGGCTGGATACTTATGGCTTTTTTTGTTTTTGTTGCGCTTGCCTTTCGCCAGCATGAGTGGCTCAAAGGTTACGCCTTCACCATCACCATTTTTGCAGCTGTCAGCCTGGCGATGTACTACCCACAATACTTTGTTTATGCAGGCGACTTTAAACTCTCCAGGTTGATTGTGCCCCTCATGCAAATATTGATGTTTGGCATGGGCACCGCATTGAACATTCAGGATTTTGCGCGTGTATTGAAAATGCCAAAAGGTGTGGTAGTAGGTATTGTATGTCAATACTCCATTATGCCATTCGTTGGATTCGGGATTACAAAGGTATTTTCATTTCCACCTGAAATTGCTGCAGGTGTTATTCTGATTGGAAGTTGCCCGAGTGGTCTCGCATCGAACGTTATGTCGTACCTAGCGAAAGCCAACCTGGCACTTTCGGTTACCTTAACAGCAATCGTAACACTCATGGCTCCGTTGATGACCCCTTTGTTTATGAAGGTTCTTGCCGGTCAATATGTGACCATCGATTTCTGGTCGATGGTATGGGATATTACGAAGATTATCATTTTGCCTATTGGTGCCGGACTCATCTTTAACTATTTTGTTAAGGGGAAATTCAAAACATTGGATAGCATTATGCCTGTTATCTCGATGCTATCCATTGCATTAATCATCACTATCATTACCGCGGCCGGAAGAAATGACTTGTTAGTAGTTGGTCCCCTTCTTATTCTGGCTGCATTGCTACACAATATGAGTGGATACTTCCTGGGATATTGGGCTTCGAGGTTGTTTCGCATGCCCGAGCAAGATTGCCGTACCGTTGCGTTGGAAGTAGGATTGCAAAACGGTGGGCTTGCTTCGAGCCTGGCGTTGTCGATGGGAAAACTAGCTACAGTGGGGTTGGCGTCTGCTGTGTTTGCTCCGATAATGAATATTACGGGTTCTTCACTAGCACTGTGGTGGCGTTCGCATGAACCTAAGAAAAATAGATGATCAACTTAATTCAGTATTTATGAAAAGTGTACAAAAAGCAATTGCCATATTATTCCTGCTCTTCAGTCATGTTCTGCTTGCCCAACAGATATCGAAGGAGGAATTGATTTTTCTGACTCCGCTTTGGAAAGGAGAAAGATTCCAGGATGGTCGGCCGAAAGTCCCGGATAATATTATTCGAAGAATGAAGTCGGTCAGCATTGAGGAAGCCTGGGCTACAATGAAGAATGCCGGTTATGCCTACCAAATTGCAGAAGGATGGCAAACTATCAATCCTGACAGCGTGTTGGTTGGTCGTGCGGTGACGGCCATTTTCATGCCGGGTCGACCGGATATGTGGAAAGCTATTGATTCGTTAGGGAGGAAGCAGGGAAGGAGAGGTCAAAATACCTGGCCCGTAGATCTGTTGGTTAAGGGAGATGTATATGTTGCGAATCAATTCGGTGCAAAGTTGAACGGACCAACCATCGGAGACAATGTAGGCAATGCCATCTATGCAAAAACGGGTAACGGCATCGTCTATGATGGTGCTATACGTGACGTGGAAGGTCTGAAAGAAATTGGAGGATTTACTTCCTTCTTCACTAGTTATGATCCATCGTATCATAATCCGGGCAAAGACATAAATACCATGATTATCGGGATCAACAAGCCCACGCTCATACGTATGGTAACGGTAATGCCAGGCGATGTTGTATTAGGTAAACTGGGTTTGGTTGTCTTCGTTCCACCACATCTGGCGGAACGCGTAGTCAAGACTTCTGAAATTGTACGCTTACGGGATTTATTTGGACATCAGCGTTTGCGTGAAGGAAAATACACAGCCGGTCAGATTGATACTCGTTGGTCCGATGAAATCGAGAAAGACTTTTCGAAATGGTTAAATGACCACATCCACGAATTACCTGTGGGCAAAGAGCAAATTCAAGAATACCTGAAAGAAAGAACCTGGTAATTAAATGCTATTCAAATCCATAAAGACAAAAATACTATGTCAACCTCAAGAAGATCATTCCTAACGAAGGCGGCCTTGGCCGCTGCGTTTGCAACACCAATGGCTACGTTTGGCAAAGGATATGTAGAAGCTATTGATCGCGCTCCTAAACTTTCAGCACCATCCGATTTAAAAATTACGGAAGTTAAGTGTGGATACATCCGGCAAGGGAATGGATTATTTGTAAAGATTCATACTAACCAGGGAATCTACGGATGTGGTGAAGGGGTGGATGCTGTAGGTGGAAGCTATCACCTCGTACAACGAATTGGAAGGTTTCTAAAGGACCAGAGTCCCCTCAACGTGCACCGTCTGTTTGAGCAATTGAGAAAGGGAGCGGTGTTTGGTGGAGCGCAATCCGGAATGTATATAGCGGTGCTGAGTGCAATTGAAACGGCACTTTGGGATCTTGCCGGTAAGGCATTGAATGTTCCGGTTTACCAGTTGTTGGGTGGAAAATTCCGTGATCGTGTGCGCGTGTACATGGACACTGCCTTGTATCAAAACCAGTTGCCTAAGCCGGAAGATTTTGCAAAAGCAGCCAAGGAGGCAGTATCCATGGGCTTCAATGCAGTAAAATTTGATCTTGACCAAGCCAACGACCCTAATCGATACGATCGATGGAATTGGACAGCAAGTCCTGCGGAGATTCAGCGCATGTACGATCAGATGGCTGCCGCTAGAGAGGCAGTTGGTCCTAAAATAGATATCTGTGCAGACATGCACGGAAGGTATGATTTACCCACGGGGCTGCGCGCAGCGAAAGTTCTTGAACCCCTTAACCTGATGTGGTTGGAGGAACCTATTCCGGCTGAAAACGCAGATGCCTATGCAGAAATTGCGAAGTCTACCAGCACCCCGATTTGTGCCGGTGAAAACCATTACCTCGCTTACGGGTTCAGGCCCTTACTCGAAAAAGGAGCGGTGGATATTATTATGCCCGACCTGCAAAAAACCGGTGGGTTGGGTGAAGGGCAACGCATTGCCAACTTGGCCAATCTTTATTATGTTCCTTTTGCTCCTCACATGGTGGCTTCTTATCTAGGCGCTATGGCATCAGCCCATGTATGTGCTTCGGTTCCTAACTTCATGATCCTGGAGTGGCACATATATTTTCATAAGGATCCGATGTTTAAGGAGATTATCAAATTTGATGGTCCCATGGTGGAGAACGGATTTATCACGCTTTCAGAAAAGCCAGGCATTGGTGTGGAGATAAATGAGGAGGGAATGCGGAAGTATGCAACACCAGGTATTCCATTCTTTGAATAATGGATTGGTGCTAGTGGATGTAAAATCCCATGAGGTAAGAAGCTTTAAATCATATGTTTTTTTAAAGCTGAATTCTTTTAAACCGTTGACCCTCAAATAAATTATTCTTTACTAAACACAAATCTGTGCGTTAGCTCGGCAGTCCCCTGTCTTCCGCAAATCAAAGAGATTGATGTTTCAGTTACCTCTATTCTTATTCTTGAATAAGTTCATTCTTTGAGTGTACGCGACATCTATTTAACAACTGCTCGTTGGAAATTACAGACTTAATAATAACTGTTACTAGTACACTTATTTGAAATAATGGTTTAATTTAGCCTTATCAAACGATTGAATTATTACCTCCATGGTATTCGAAACGCGGCTTCTGCATATCAATTCAACGTTCAACAGGATGTTGTACGGACTGTTACTTATTGTGATGTCTGTGCTGATGACCGATGTACTTGCTCAACCTCAGCATGCCTCCTTTGTGCCCATTACTCCAGGGATACTTTCAAATTCAGATATCCGATGCTTTCAAAAAGATAGCAAGGGATACATGTGGTTTGGAACAGGGGATGGGTTAATCAGATATGACGGAGTTAATGCTTATCGGTATATGCATAATCCGGATGACAATACCACAATAGCTCACAGCACGATTAATATCATTGTCGAAAGTAAGGATAAAAAGTTATGGATAGGTACGGCCCAGGGGTTATGCATTTACGATAGAGAGCTTGATAATTTTATTAATGTCGATTCGATCGAAGGTAATCGCAACTATCTTAATAATAGATACATAACGGATATTGAATTCGATGCCCGAGGTCACCTTTGGATTGGCACGCATGAAGGCGGAATAAATGTGTATGATCCCACTAAGAGAGAGTTCAGTTACATTATTGATCCTGCTCAAGAAGGTATTCTGCCTTCAGCAAATTTTATAAGTAAGGTGGTATTCAATGATGGTGTTATTTGGTGTGCTACGAAGGGGGGACTTTTGTTATATGACGCTGACACCAGAAAAAGGCTGCCGCTAAATTCTCTGGAATATTATTCTGATAAACAGATCAGCGACATGGTTATCGACAGGATAGGAAACATTTGGATGACAACATTGAACGGTCAAATTACGCAGGTAATACCACGAAATGGATATTACTCGTATCGAGAGATTTTATCAGGGGAAGAATTTGGTGGAAGCCCAAGTCGTATGACAATATGTTTTGATCATCATGGAAATTTACTGGTGGGTGGTGAAAATGCGGGCTTTAATTATGTTGATGTCAGAACCAGGAAGGTAAATAAGGTGATGGATGAAAAAGATAATGCAAAACGATTACCCACTAATTCCATTCAGTCAATTTATGTTGATAACCTTGGAATGATCTGGATTGGTACGTTTAATAATGGTGTATTTCTTCTGGATGTTAATCAAAAGAATTTTGAAACAAGAGAGGAGGGAATAACGCAATCTTTTCTTAAGGATGTTGAAGCCAGGAGTTTTGCCGAAGATGCCCAAGGAAATATTTGGATTGCGTATTACGGAATTGGCATAGGTAAAATCGATTCAAAAACCCACGCATTACAAAGTGCCGTTGAAATCAACCGCAAGTTATCAAACAAAAATGTTTCATCGATTATTTGCGATCGCCAAGGTGATTTATGGCTCGGTACTTTAGGAAAAGGAATTTATAGGATAAACACAGCAACCCGGAAGGTGGTTAATTATTCTATTCATTCCGATGGATTTGGTAATGATCAGGTGTTTTGCTTGTACGAAGATCGAAATGGAATAGTGTGGGCAGGAACTTGGGGAAGTGGGTTGTTTTCTTTTGATTCCAAAAAACAAAAGTTCGTCAGTGCTACGGAATATAATCAGCCTCATCATATTCCAAATACCGGATATGTTACAGCGATGACTGAAGATTCAGGTGGAATTTTTTGGGTGGGCACTTTGTATGGCTTGTATGAATTGAAAAGAAAGGGAGATCATTCCTTTGTCTATTCGTTGCATGTTCCAGACACTACAACAGGATGCATTAGTGGTGCATTGATTCAAGCAATTCGGGAAGACAAAAATAAAAATTTATGGGTTGCAACAGGAGATAATGGTTTAAACCTGAAGAAGAAGAATAGTTCAAAGTTCATATTGTATCGCACGGATAAGGGATTGATAAGTAATACGATTCGGTCCCTCCTGACAGATCGCCAAGGTAATATTTGGATGGGTGGAAATATGGGACTGTCCAAATTGGAAGTCGCCACAAATACAGTTATCAATTATGCCGTTGAAGATGGATTGAAATCGAATAATTTTTATACCAACGCCTCATTAATGAGTTCGTCAGGTAAATTTTTCTTTGGTAGCAACAACGGTTTCGACAGCTTTTCCCCCGATAGCATTCATACGCATTCAGGAAAGCCGACAATTTATTTGTCTGATCTAAAAATCAATAATCAGTCTGTTCGTCCGGGAAAGATAGATTCACCGTTATCGAAACACATAAGCCTGACCTCAGACATAGAACTATGCTATGATCAGCGTTCATTCGTTATCGACTTTGTTGCGTTGGATTACAACCACTCTACTCAGTATACCTACTGCTACAAACTTGAAAACTTTGATGCCGACTGGAATTGCATAGGGACAAATCATAGCGCGACTTACACAAACATTGACCCTGGACACTATGTATTTCTGGTTAAGGCCGCAAATCGCGAAGGTGTATGGAGTGAATCACCGCTTCGTCTTGAAATAACTATTGACGAGGTATTCTGGAAAACTTGGTGGGCAGTCTGTATCTATATTACGATGTTGGGACTTGCCATTTATGCCTTGATGAAAATCAGGATTGAAAGATTGAAGATAAAAAACCAACTGAAATTTGAAAAACTGGCACGCGAGCAGGAACATGAATTGAGTGAGTTAAAAACACAATTTTTTACGAATATCTCTCATGAATTCAGAACACCATTAAGCCTGGTATTGATGCCCTTGGAAAGTCTGATGGACACAAATGAGGCCCCAGCTCAATTACGTGAACGAATTTTCACAGCGCACAAGAATGCCAATAGGATGATGCGACTTGTCAACGAGCTTGCAGATTTCACTAAACTTGAAGGTGGAAATGTTAAGCTGAATGTTCAACATGGCGACCTTCTTCAATTCATCATAGAGACATCCTCCGCTTTCAATGAAATGGCTGTAAAGAGAAAGATAAGTTTTTCGGTGAGTTCAAGTATGGAATTCTTAACGGGTTGGTTTGATAATGATAAACTGGAGCGTATACTCTTTAATGTACTTGCAAATGCTTTTAAATTTACAGATGACGGTGGTAAGATCGATCTGCAAATAAACACAAATCACTCAATCATTGCAGACGGTGCACTATGCCGTTACTTAGAGTTGGTCATCATTGACAACGGAATAGGTATATCACCGGATGAAATCCCTCGGATTTTTGAGAAGTTTTATCAGGCAAAATCGACCTCTAAGATTGCTAGCCAGGGCACAGGAATTGGATTGTCATTGACAAAATCGCTTGTCGAGCTACATCGGGGGAATATTATAGCCGAAAGTATTCCTGATCACTCGACAATTTTTACTATTTCTCTTCCAATCGATGCAGTTGCCTTTCAGGTTGAAGAGGATATTCTCGCGCCAACAGAAAGCGTGTACAATAAAACTGATGGCCATTCAGAGATACTTGATTTACAATACAGTGACAATGAAGATGGTCTCGATTCGGGCAAGGTTGAAATACTTCTCGCAGAGGATAATGACGAGTTGAGAGAATACCTGGTTAGGGAATTACGAAAGGAGTTTTCAGTTCTGGAAGCAAAGGATGGAAAAGAAGGACTGGCCATTGCTTTGGAAAAGAATCCCTACCTCATTATCAGTGATATCATGATGCCCAACATGGATGGGATTGAATTCTGCAACACCATCAAAAGTGATATAAACACAAGTCATATCCCCTTTATTCTTCTCACCGCAAAATCTACCATTGAAGATCAAATAAGTGGAATAAAGACAGGTGCTGATGTATACATCTCAAAGCCGTTTAACATTCGATATTTAATGGCCCATCTTCACCAGATTATTGAGTCTCGTCAGAAATTGTATTCGCGATTTAGTCAAGACGTTTATTTGATGCCAAGCATGATCGCCAGCAATGCACTTGATGAAGCTTTTTTGCAAAAGGCCATTGATTATATACTAAAGAATCTACAGGATACGCAACTTAGTGTTGACTCAGTCGCTGATCTTTTTAACCTGAGTCGGATGCAGGTTTACCGCAAGATCAAAGGTATAACTGGAAAATCTGTCGTGGAATTCATTCGAATGGTGCGCATGAAACAGGCTATTAAGCTCATGGACACCCACAAATTTACGTTGTCAGAAATTGCATTTGAAGTTGGATTTAATTCGTCCTCCTATTTCACACGTTGCTTCAAAGAAGAATATAATAAGACACCTTCAGAATACCTCCAGGAAAGTTAATGCTTGAGTGTCAACAAAAGTTGCTGGGTGTTTAAACGCCTGCCTGTTTAACAGCCTTCATGGTCGATTAACTTAGCGAAAAATTTGTAAAGAAACTGGATAATTTAATAATGTAATGCTTCCCAGGCATAGTCCCAATGTGCCAGGTTTATCTATAATCAACCATGGAAGAGTATCCTTTGATGTTCATCCGTCCACGTTGAACCCAATCTTTTATCTGAACTCAAAAGGATTGAGATTAAGTTTTTCTGAATTCCATTATCCTTTTCCGCCACGTACATCCATACTGTGAAAATGTCCATTTCAACACTGAAAACGCATGTTGTTTCAAAGTTAACAGCCAATGTTCAATTATTAATAAGTCTCCAGAGGTAGCAAATCACACCTTAGCGAAATCGTTTGCAATCACCTTGACGATAACGATCATATTCAACTGACTCTACTCATATCTATGAATGTACGAATTGCTTTAGGTTTTATCATCGCTTGGCTGTTTGGAAGCAATTTTGTGCATGCTCAAACAACACTTGTTAATCCAATTCTCACAGGGTTTTACCCGGATCCAAGTGTACTGCAAGTAAGAGGTGATTACTATTTAATCAATTCAACGTTCGCGTATTTTCCCGGAATACCAGTTTTCCAAAGCAAGGATTTAAAAAACTGGAAGCAGATCGGCAATGTAATCAGCCGACCCTCGCAGATGAACTTCATGGGGCATCGTATGACGAGAGGTTTGTTTGCACCCGCTATTGAACATCATAATGGCATTTTTTATGTGACCTGTACGCTCATTGATCGCGGTGGAAATTTTGTTGTAACAGCAAAAGATCCTGCGGGTCCATGGAGTGATCCTGTTTTTTTGCCGGAAATAAGAGGAATCGATCCGTCATTATATTTTGATAAGGACAAAGCATACATTATTTATAACAGTGATCCACCGGATAACAAGTCTGAATACTCTGGTCATCGAACACTTAGGATGTATGAATTTGATCCCCTCGCACTGAAGGTTGTAG
>JBDTTT010000166.1:0-11109 GCA_039930485.1 Chryseolinea sp. | reverse complement strand
ATAGGTACGTAAACCAGATGTTAAGTAATGAATTTTTAAAATAACATTCATTTAATATGTATGGAATTTCATCATTCATATTTGTTACAACAGGATCTTTTCTGCTCTGGATAGTAAAGGGATTTAGAGGGTCATTCAATGATCAAATGATATCATCCAGTGAAAGAATGACATGGAGGGGCTATTTTAGATTTATCCTAGGACTATTTTTCTGGATTTTGATAATATTCTTAATAAGTAAAATGATTTCCGAACCAGCGCATACCCGATATTACAAATTAACTCCTGACCAAGTCAAAGAACTTGAAGATGAAATGAAGGAACAGAATAAAAAACCAAAATAGTTCTAATAATAATTTTAAATATTTATTTGTGAAAAGATCAATTGCCATTATAGGTAGTGGTCCTGCAGCTCTAATGTTGGCTGTGACATTAGATGAAAATCTTTTTGATGTGACCATCTACGAACGCAATTTTGCTCCAGCTCGGAAATTCTTAGTGGCAGGTGATGGTGGTTTTAACCTGACTCATTCAGAGGCGTTAGAGCAATTCATTCTCAGATACACTCCTTCTGGTTATTTAGAAAAAAGCCTTCGTTCGTTTAGTAATCTTGATTTACAAAACTGGTTGAAGCGCATCGGTATTGAAACGTATGTCGGTTCAAGCAAACGTATTTTCCCTGTAAAAGAAATTAAACCCATCCAGGTTTTGAATGCCATTTTAAGTGAACTGAAAAATAAAAACGTTCAGTTGAAAATGAAATACGAATGGAAGGGTTGGAATGATCAAAACGAACTGGTATTTGAAAACGAAGGCAACGAAGTTATTGTTAAAGCTGATGTCGTTGTATTTGCATTGGGCGGTGCAAGTTGGAGCAAAACAGGTAGTGATGGAGCATGGACGAATTACTTTAAAATTAAAGATATTGAGATTGTTCCATTTCAACCTTCCAACTGTGCTTACCAGATTAACTGGGACGAAAATTTTATAAATCAAGCTGAAGGACAACCCCTGAAAAACATTTCTGTTTTTTGTGCGGGAAAAGAAAAGAAGGGAGAAGTTGTTATAACTCAATTTGGAATAGAAGGCGGTGCGGTTTACGCGTTGAGTCCTGACATTCGTAAACAGTTGGATGAAAACAAAGCTGCAACCATTTTCATCGACCTCAAACCTACACTGACCTTAGAGGCCATTAAGGCGAAGCTCACTTCAATTGGAAACAGATCTATTTCAAAAGCATTAGAGGATCATGTAAAACTAAGTAAGCTTCAAATCTCATTACTAAAATCTATTTTGACGAAAGAAGATTTTACGAACGCAAACTCACTTTCTATAAATATAAAACAATTACCAATTCCAATAATGGGCATGGCGCCCGTTGATGAAGCAATATCCACTGTAGGTGGAATCTCTTTACTTGAAACAGATGAATACTTTCAGCTAAAGAAGCTACCCAATCATTATGCAATAGGAGAGATGCTGGATTGGGATGCACCTACTGGTGGTTATTTACTGCAAGCTTGCTTTAGTATGGGAAGTTATTTGGGCAATAAACTCAATGGCGAGAAGAGGATTTGATATTTTCTATAAGCAGTATCTCCGAACAAGGAGATACTGCTTATAGTGAGAAGAATGTCAATGACTACTATATTGAAGTTCAAACGGAACAGGAATTGGATGTGGTCTTTCCTCACCTGGCACTACATACGCCAGTTCGAGAAGAACACCTCCGGCTTTCTGAAAGAGTTCCATGCGAATAGGGTAAAATCCCTTCGCTAATGGAATCAAATAGGTTTTCGGATTTCCACCACCATGAAGACCATCGTAAGCAATCAGTAGATTGTCTCCTAAAAATAATTTTGAACCATCATCCGAATCCAGTACAAAAATATAATAGCCTTCCTTTTGTATCTCAATATAACCCTCAACCAGGCAAGCGAAGTTAGTTTGACGTGGAAGTTTATTGATGTCAAAATCTTTGTTGGTGATGCCAGATTGGATGGGTTTTAATTTTCCGAAGTCTGGTAGTGCGTCCCATTCTCCCTCGTAATATGAATAATGGAACCCTCCGGGTTTTACATTCTTGGGCTTTGCACTTGCAGCCAGTGTCTTTCCAATTTTAAATTCACCAACTGTTACTTTATTGTATCGGTCGTTGCGACCAAACGACTTAGCGGATACTTTCGCATTGTTTGTTAAACTATTTTCAAATTCCATTTTTATGGATGATGAATTAGGTTCGCTTCCATCGGTTGTGTAATGAACTGATTGCGATGATCCGAAAAAGTAAATTTTATAAGGTTTGTCCTTCAGAACAATACCATTCATGGGATGAAAGTCGACAGCACGATTGGTGTAGCCATCGTAGAAAAATTTTAGTCCATCGTAAACACTTTTCAACCTCACGGACCCATGCGTCTCATTCGGATAGGCTGCAATCTTCCAGTTTAATTCTTTTGGTGCTTTACTCTTCAGAACGGAATCCATACCGGGAATTCCCATCTGCTTAAGTCCATCCCCATCACGCCCGGTTATAAAAAGTGATTTACCTGACTGCAATGATGCACTTAATTTATCGGCAGCAAGTTTATTCATGTAACCTTTATCCCACCAAAAGCTGGGATCAACGGCCAGGTACGAATTAAAAAGTTGTGGTTCGGTAAGAAGTGCATACATGGAAAACACCCCACCAAATGAATGACCAAACAAAATGTTATCGCCATTGGCAGGATATGATTTATTGATATAGGGTATAAGCTCGCTCTTAAAAAAGGAGAGAAACTTATCCGCTCCACCGGATGTAGCATTCTCAGCAGTATGGGTTGGTAAAAAATCACGATCGCGATCGGTATTAAACACGGCCACAAAAATAACGGGAGGCATGTAAGACTCGTCCTGTGTAAATTGTTGGATCGCGGAAATAGATTTTATATTCGACTCGCCATCCAGAATATATAACACTTCATACTTTTCTTCTGATCCGGGTTTGTAGTTTTCAGGTAAGAGCACCTGGATCACTCTTTTTTCTTTTAGAATATCCGAATACAATGAGTCGCGCTTTCCTGGCAGATTCTGCGCAATCGCATTCGTAAAAAGTGGTAAGAAAGGAATAATGAATAATATGTAACGAAAATGGTAGATGTTTTTTTTCATAAGAGGTGTTTTTCAAATTTAAGAGTATTGCGTTATATTTTATGTAACCGATCTTCTGGGTCGGGGATGTTGTGAAAATCCTTTAACCCATGCATACGTTAAGTAATTTACAGGGTTTCACAAAAATTAATTCAGCCTAGCGTCACGATTCTGCCACTTCAGATTGGTCGACTGAAATGATATAGAAACAATTGGTTCTGCAACTTGTACTAGCGTTAAAATAATGATTTACGCAAATAACGAAGTCGCCATTTATGATTTTGAGGTAACCATTTGTAAATTGATTCTTTTGTACGGTGATGCTATACTTGTGCCGACATCGTGAATAATTAAATAACTTACTTTAGAGTTGTGGGAAATATTTATCTTTAAATATCGCTCAGTTTAAAAGTCAACCATACTCAACCCATAAAAATATGTTTCAAATAAAATTCATTCATCGTTTCATAAGTGCTTACTTAAAAAGCATTTCGTTTCTGGTGTTCTTTCCGATGTTACTCGCTTATGTAGATGGTCATGCCCAGTCCTTTAATCTTCAGCAACTTCTGAAAGAAAACAAACTCATCTCCAATCATCCAGTAAGTCCACTAAACGACAATGGTAAACCTGCCATTTCGAGTCGTGGAATTGTGTGGTTAAAGAATGTTGATTTTTCTACCGGTTCAATTGAAATCGACCTGCGGGGAAAAGATATTTTGCAGCAAAGTTTTATTGGCGTTGCATTTCACGGAGTAGATACTATTACTTATGACGCCATTTATTTTCGCCCCTTTAATTTTCGATCGAACGAACCGGTAAGAAAAATTCATGCCGTTCAGTACATAAGTGAGCCTGATTTTCCATGGGATAGATTGCGTGAGGAGAAAAATGGTATGTATGAAAAAGGAATCGATCCGCCACCATCAGCCGTAGAATGGTTTCACGCCCGCATTGTTGTGGATGACTTAACGATCAACGTATATGTAAATGGCGCTACCATTCCATCGTTGACGGTTACTAAATTAAATACTCGTAAGGATGGGTTGATTGGACTTTGGTCCGAGGGCGTGAATGGCGAATTTGCTAACATGGTTATTAAAAAATAATAGTTCAAAAGCCTGCTGTGCATTGCGACTTGAAAAGTATTATCAATTTCTGTTATGCAGGGGCCATTAAAATAGAATAAGGCAATTACTGCCAATTTCCCTTTACTGTATCAACTTTTATAAATACTAACCTTTACATTTATATTCATCAAAGGTATTTGTCGGATATTTAAGAAAGAAAAGAACAATATGAATCAGGGAAACTGAACCTGACCAGAAGGTAATGTTTTAATGATAAATAGAACAGAAATAAAAACTGTATGAGAAAAATCATTTTAAATCTGGCAGTTTCCCTTGATGGTTTTATCGAAGGTCCGAAGGGTGAGATTGATTGGTGTATAATGGATAGTGATCCGGTTTCTGAATCAAGTAAAGACTCCCATTTTGATCAGTTTCTTTCTGGGATTGATACTATATTTTATGGCCGTGTGAGTTACGATCTGTGGGGACAATATCAACCGGATAGTAATGCATCGCTCTTTGAAAAAAAACTTTGGCAGAGTGTTCACAGCAAAAGCAAATATGTTTTTTCTACGAAGCCAAAAAAGATGAATGGAGACACAAAATGGATTAGCGAGAATGTCTTCGACAATGTAATGGCGATCAAAAATCAGCCAGGAAAAAGTATTTGGCTATATGGTGGTGCTAGCCTGATAACCACCTTTATTAATTTAGAACTTGTTGATAATTATTTACTTGCGGTACACCCCATAATACTGGGAGGTGGTAAGCCACTCTTTTCAGATATTAAAGACAAAATAGGTTTAAAATTGAACGGAGCCGTAACATCTCCATCTGGTGTTATACTGCTAGACTATGACGCAAAGTAAAGTCCAGCTATGCCACAAGAAATTGAGGTTAGGTCAGTATTAAACAAAACCAAAAAAAGAGACGAGTGGTTTTTGGATGATTACACACTCAATTTATACAGCAGCTGTTCCTTTAATTGCTTGTATTGTTATATCAGAGGAAGTAAGTACGGAACCAATCTGGAGAGTAGTTTATCGGTTAAAGTAAATGCCATTGAAATTTTGGATAAACAACTCTTTAACAGAGCAAAGAAAAACCAATATGGTTTCATTGTGCTTTCGTCAGCAACTGATCCGTATTTGCAAATTGAAAAACAATATGAGTTAACGAGAGCGGCATTGAAAGTAATTCTGAAGCATCAATTCGCGGTTCACATCATCACAAAATCTGATTTAGTAGAAAGAGATCTCGATTTGTTGCATCAAATTGACAGATGCGCCATCCTTCCCAACGACTTAAAATTATCTTTAGGCAGAGGAACGATAATTTCATTTTCATTTTCAACGCTGGATGATGGTATTGCTAAAATTTTTGAACGTGGTGCAACTAAGCCATCCATCAGACTAAAAACACTTAGTAAAACTATACAAGATGGGTTCTACTCAGGTGTCAGTCTTATGCCGCTATTACCTTTTATTTCGGATACACGTGAGCATTTGGATGTTTTATTTTCAGCATTTAAGAAAAGCAATGTGAAGTATATTCTTCCTGCAACCCTTACCTTGTTTGGAAATGGTTCAGCAGATAGTAAAACTCTTGTATTGAATGCTATACGAGAACACTTTCCTGAATTAGAAGAGAGGTATTTACGCTACTTTGATAATGGCTATGAGATGCCTGAATATTACAAAAAGGCCTTTGCAAAGAAAATGAAAGAGCTAAGTGAAAGGTTTGGAATAAGCAATAGGATAGTGAAGGGAATTCAAACCAATCTTTGATCAAGCCACTTAGAGAGTATTCAAAATCAGATAAAATGAATATCGAAAACATACAAACCATTTGCCGGGCAATGCCTGGCACAACAGAAGATATTAAATGGGAACATGATCTTTGTTTTTCAATTGGTGGAAAAATGTTTTGTGTGGTAGGATTAGATCAATCTCCTACCTCTGCTTCTTTTAAAGTGAAAGACGAAGAGTTTGAAGATATCTGCAACAGGCCGGGTTTCAAGCCTGCTCCTTATGTTGCTAAATACAAATGGGTTTATATTGAAGACATTCGAAAGATGAAAGAGAATGAATGGAAGAAATATATTAAACAATCCTATGGCTTAGTAAAAGATAAACTCTCAACTAAATTAAAAAAGCAACTTGGATTGGTGTAATTCATGAAAATGGAATAAGCAATCAAGATTACTAATCGTCAATAGAAAACATAATTTGTTCAAGCGGGAAGATACTCACAATGCTGCTGTGAGACTTGTTAAACAAAAGTTTAATCTCATTTTACTGCGGTTATTTTCTAAAAACAAATGGATGTATTGAGTCTATTTGAAATTATTTAGTTAACTTCAAATATGTACAACCAAACATATAAAGTATGAAGAAGCTACTATTTACAATGTTTTCGGCCTTTGGAATAATTTCCATAGCCTTCGCTCAAAGTGATTCAAAAATTATGGCAAGTGCAGGTGGTGGAATTTTAGCTCCAGCGTGTACCAACTGCTCCTCCCTGGCAGGTGTAGAATTTGCAGGTGGGTATGCTTTCACCAAACACATTGTTGCATCTTTAAATCTCGGTCTTTTTTCAAAAGCCGAAACGGGTTCGAAGCTCAAGGCTTTTGCTGTTGGGATTTCGGGAGATTATTACATTAAAGAGGCGTATAAGGGATTTTATGTAAGTCCTGATTTAACACTTATTACGCTAAGTAACAAGTATGGCGGGACAACGTACTCGGATAATAATTTTACCGTTGGTTTAAATCTTGGATGGGCCATTGCAATAAAAGATCATTTTAGAATTATTCCACACTTTGGCTATGGGACATGGTTTGAAGATTCTAAAGGGAGAATTACAGCAGGCTTAAAAATAGGTTATAAGATTTAGTAATTCTGAACGGCAGGTAACAATTAGAATTATATAGTAAGTGGAGCAAGCTTTGGAAATTTTTGGCAAAGCTTCTCCACTTATTTTTTTTTGATCTTTAAAACTTTTAAGCTACTTTAAGTTAAATCGGTTCATATTCTGCAGCCTTTCCATAATTCAATGAATCCACAATTTAACAGGATACTATCCCATACTCTTCTGATTGGAACATTGCTAATACTTTTCTTCGGTTGTAAGGAGGAAATCAATGTTGCTATTCTGGATCGGAACGCACTGGCGAAAGAGTATTATCAGGAAGATGCACAGTGGTATCTTGATAACATTCCATTCTTTGAGTGCTCTGATAAGCAAATCGAACAAGTATACTATTACCGTTGGAAAATGTACAAGGCACATATTCGCAACGTAGGAGAAAATCAATACGTCATTACTGAATTTATCGATCACATGGGCTTTGATAGAGCGCCATACTGTACCATCAATGCTGCATCTATGCACCATATCCACGAGGGCCGTTGGCTTAAAGACAATCGATACATCGATGGATACATTCATTACTTGTACCAGAATGGTGGTAACAATCTTCAGTATAGTGAAAGTATTGCTGATGCAACTTATGCCAGGTACCTTGTCAATGCAGATTCCATATTCGTAGTTAGTCAGTTGGATAGTATGAAAGCTAAGTATGACGGATGGTATGACCATTGGGATGCAGACAAGAAATTATATTATATACCGGCCATGCCAGATGCTACAGAGTATACAATAGCCTCGATAGATGCTTCAGGTGAAAAGGGTGGTTTTGAAGGAGGTGAGGCTTTCAGACCAACCATTAATAGTTACATGTATGGCAATGCAATGGCTATTTCTCACATAGCACAAATGGTTGGAGATGTTGTTGTGCAAAAAGATTACTTGCAACGCGCAACCCTTTTAAAAACAAATGTCGAGCAATATTTATGGAACGATTCAATGCAGCATTTTATAGATCGCTATCAGGTGGATAATCAATATGTTCACTACTGGGATTTTATCCGCGGTCGTGAACTGGCTGGATTTGCTCCGTGGTATTTTAATTTGCCATCGAATAATGGAAAGTATTCTGTCGCCTGGAAACATTTGCTTGACACTACTCAACTGCTTGGTAAATTTGGTTTTCGTACAAATGAACCTTCTTACCCGAATTACTTTAAGCAATTCGTATTCAATTTCGGAAAGCCAAGTAGTCAATGGAACGGTCCGAGCTGGCCTTACCAATCAAGCCAGGCACTTACTGGTATGGCTAACTTGCTTAATAATTATGAGCAGCAAATTGCTTCTCCATCAGACTACGTAACATTATTACGTCAGTTCGCTTTGCAACATTATTTACCTGATGGCAAAATAGACCTTGTTGAAAATTATGATCCCGATAAAGGTGGACCAATCGTATTTTTTTATTGGAGTAATCATTACAATCATTCTACATTTAACAATCTTGTCATTAGTGGCCTTTGCGGCATTCGCCCTTCTGCCGGTGATACGCTTACTCTAAATCCATTGGTCGATAATACGATTCAGTATTTCTATCTGGATGATGTTATGTATCATGGCCATAAGCTAACCGTGATATATGATAGGGATGGCAATAAATACAAAACAGGAAAAGGCTTGACTGTATTGGTTGATGGAAAGAGAATGGCATTAACACAAGTGGGCAGCAAATATCAGGTTGTTGTTGGTGCTCCGAAGGTGAACACGAACACAAGACAAACCACTAACTTCGCATTGAATATCGGAAAGAAAGATTATCCTGTTCCTTTTGCATCGGTTAATTCAGTTCCCGATTCACTTTACGTAGCGGTTGATGGACGAATTTGGTATTTCCCTGAAATCAGAAATCGGTGGGCAACGCTAGGCTCAGGTTCAAAAACAGATTGGTTTGCGCTCGACTTTGGACAACCTCGTGAAGTCTCAACGGCAAAAATTTATTTGTATACCGATGGCAAAGTCTTTGGCGTGCCAGAAAGTTTTACAATTGAATATAAGGATAAGGAGCAATGGCTTCCGGTAAGGATGAGGAAACAGACTCCGGACAGTCTTACTGGCAACACAGTGAACACGTTTGATTTTGATAAGATAAACACCGCGAACATCAGAATAAATTTTAAACACGAAACAAAAGAATTTGCAGTATCAGAAGTAGAGTTTTACTAAACATCCCATTCACATTTGTTGAGCCGAGCAGTTGGACAGATGAGTACAAGAGAATTTTAAAATTGTTTGATGAAAATCTCAACAAACCAAAATGATACTAACCGGAGCAGCGTCACCCATACGGGGGTATATTGAGTTATTCTTTTAGAGCACTTTTCAAAACAGATTTATTTGCAACAGCAGGAGAAAGAAATTACAAAGGCTGAATTTAAAGAAATGTATTTTCAGCATGCAAAACCGTACAGTGGTTGGACGCAAGAGTATTGGAATCAATTTTTCGAGGATGGAGTCGGTCAACTGTATTTTGTCTATGCATCAGAAAATCCAGAGGCCACGCGAATGTTTATTCGGGAGGATGGCAATAAGCATTGCATTTTCTTTCTCACCGAAGAATCAGAAGAGTCATTTTTTGATTTTCCCGGAAAAGAGTAAACCCTGTTACTATACGTGCTTGTGTTCAAATTTTTGAATGGTCAATTTTGAATTAGATTCAATAGAAATATTTATCTTTCAGAATGCCATTTTTTATAGCTACTCCTTAATGACAATTTTAGTTAAACGTTAAAATTTTGTAAGAATGAAAATAGTAAATGGCACTTTTTTACTTCGTTTTGCAGTATCGGTTATTCTTCTGGTGCATAGTATAACCGGAATGTTTAACAACGGGATAAATGATTTTGGTAATTTATTTTTAAACCATATTGGTTTTGCACCCTTTGGAGTAGCCCTTGCCTGGATGATTAAATTATCACATGTAGCAGCGGCCTTCTGTTTAATGTTTGAAAAATATGTGAAGTGGGCAGGTGTTGTCACCATTCTCATCCTTGTAGCAGGAATCTTTCTCGTTCACCTTAAAGAAGGATGGTTTGTTGTAGGAGGTGGTCGAAATGGTGTTGAATTTAATTTCTTACTGGTATTCGCATTGTTAACCATTATGTTTCCAAACGGATTCGGAAAGAATAATCAGTGATGATGAAATTGAATCTTTATTGATGAATAAGAGATTACCTGAATAGACTAAAAGAAAATTCCTATTCTTAGTCCTCCCCAGCGATGATAGTGGCTAGTTGTAAATTCCTTACTAATCACAGATTGGAAGTACTCGATATTAAAAGAACCCAGTGTAAAAACTACTCCTGCATTTCCTTGAAAAGTAAAATGCTCTATTTCTTTATTGGATAATGTGTAAGGACTGTCCAGATTAAAGATCATTCCACCTTGCAAAGTAGCATCATAAATTACCGTGTTGATAACGGGTTGTGCATAGAGGTGAAAATTAATTTTTTGTTTTTGCACTGATATCACATTTGAGAAAGCAGAAGTGATAGCTGAATTTAATTTACCCAACATGATTGTACTACCTAAAGAGAATTTTGTATTCAACGTACCCACGCGTCCAGAAGCAAGACCGTTGAACAGGAAATACCTGGAAAGGAAAATACTTTTTTCAATACCGACTTCATAATTTAGTATCAAATCATTTTTTATTTGATACTGCCAGCCCTGAGGATCAGTGTCGTTTATCCACTTGTGAATGGTTTGCTGTATTTGATGTGCGCCAGCTACTTTTCCAATCATACCAAGCGATAGAGACGAAGTAATTCGGTAGTGTCTGGAGGGATGATTACTTCCGACAAATGTTTTCACCATTAGCGAAGCGGCAAACGGTCTGTCACCATAAAGTATTTTGTTGGAGCTAATGCTGGTAGGAGTGTAGGCATTGTGCTCAATGGCCAATCCGAACTGGTTCTTATTTTCTTTTGGTATGATCAGTAACGTTGAGAGCGGATTTCCTTTTAAGACAGGACTTACGAATTCG
>JBDTTT010000165.1:0-11225 GCA_039930485.1 Chryseolinea sp. | reverse complement strand
AGGTTGATAAATTCGGGTTTGCGAACAGTATATAATCGGAAGAACTTCAAGACATCAATAATGTAAATCAAGCGTGCGCGCCTCGCTCCTTTTGATTTTATGTTACGTTCAAAATATTCATTCAGATCGCCTTGCAAATCTTCCAGCAAATCAGGGCGACAATACCAACAGAGTAATTGGTCAGCCCATTTCGGTGGCACTATTTTTTTTGGCTCCTTCATTAAATGCGTTTCAATGACATTTCAGGAATAATGCTCCAATATTGGTCACGCAATTCTTTTGCATTAAGCAGTGCAGCTTTACCCGCATTTGTAACACTGTAATATCGTTTTCGCTTACCTCCTCTTGTACTGGTTGCTTCACCCAGTTTGCTTTTTGCTAACCCCTTCTCCTCAAGACGATTGAGAACAGAATGTACTACACCCAACTTCACAGAACGACCGGTTCGTTTTTCAAGGTCATCACATATCGCAACGCTGTAGGCTTCGCTTACCATTGCTGCAATGGTGAGCAAAACCAGTTCTTCAAATTCGCCAAGGTTCGTTCCTTTCATATCTGATGATTAATTACGTAAATGTATGTAAAATGGTTGTGAAACAAAAAAGCTACTTCGGATTGAAGTAGCTTTTTTAATTTTCCAGTTTGGTGAATATGGAATTTAGGAGTTAGAATTTAGAATCATTTTACAATACAAGTTAAGGAGCCTGAACTTTGAACCTTAAACGTTGAACCTCAAACCTTGAACTTCCTTACTCTTCAATCAAAATCGTTTTCACATCTACTTCACTTGCCTGAAAAAATCCGTATGCTCCATTGGAAAGATTGGTGCGCGAATTAGAAGGTGGTTGACTAAACAATCCACCATCATTATTCAGTAAGTTTTGCAAATCAACATAATAAATGTATCCAGCACGGGAGATGCTATACATCTCAATTCGAGCCTTGTCATTTGGAGCAAAGTAAACCGGTGAGCCTAAACCATCAATGGCTTCACCCAGTACTTTATCATCCGCAAAGTATATGTCAGTTAAGTTATACACCTTCAACGAATCATTTCTAAAGAACTTGAACAAATAGTAGTTTTCTTCATCTTGTGGTTCCTTGGCATAAAGCAACACTTCATAAAACTTGTTGTCATCTTTCGGATCTTCTTGTTCGTCAGGATTTATGCGATAGCTTAATGAATCAATTCCACTTACACTGAACAATTTGTCTTGTGCTGTATAAATTTCTCCGTCAACCTCTACAGTGAGTGTATACGTTCTTCCAATCTCACCTTCGAAAGCAACGTCTGGTAAATAATATCCTGTAGAATCAGCCGAGCCTCCTGGATTATGGTTAAACAAAAATTCGTTTCCCAAATCGTCTTTAACCGATACGTTAGCATTGGTAACGCGAGGTGTAGCTCCATCATCATAGAATCCTGCGGTGCGCGTAACCCGCACATATTGATAACCAGGGTGATTGGTAACTTGTCCTTCAATAACAATCTTCGATTCGGATTGTCGTAAATCTAAATCAACCGTTTTTTCACAAGATGAAAAAATAGCAGCGAGTGAAATAAGTATAATGAGGTTCTTCATGTCTGATTAGAATTTTAAATTATATGTAACGGACGGGAATATTGGAAAAAGGTAAATCATGCGAGCTTCCTTCTTGGTGCCATCACCAATTACATTTCCATCTTTGTCCTGTGCCGTGCGGGTATAAATTGTGAATGGATTTTTACGATTGTATACATTATAAACAGAGAAGACCCACGATCCCTTCATCCTTCGATAGTCGTTTTTCTTCGGTGTAAAAGTCGCTGACAAGTCAAGTCTGTGAAAGGCTGGTAGTCGATAACCGTTGCGCTCTGTAATAACCGATGGACTGTAGTTTTGATATTCAAATTTTCCAGTAGGTAATGTAACGGGTCTGCCTGTGCTATAGGTAAAGGTTCCTCCAAAAGTCCAACGATTACTCAAATCATAAGCCGCTTGTATGTTCACGACATTTCGTCTGTCGTAGTTTGCCGCAAAAGTTTGCCCCAGGTTTACACCGTCAATAGTGCGTTCTGCCTTAGACAACGTATAGTTGATCATACCAGTAAGCTTTCCTTGCGTCTTGGTCACCATCAATTCTAATCCGTATGATTTTGCTTTCCCTTGTCTGAATTCAGTTGACAAATCTTCATTAAAGAAAATGGAGGCATTGTCGGCAAAATCGGTAACGTGTTGCATATACTTGTAATAGAGTTCCGCTGAAAACTCATACATATTGTCATTGAAATTTCTAAAATATCCTACAGCCAGCTGATCGGCCAATTGTGGTCGCAAATAATATCCGCTTGGATTCCAGGTGTTAAACGGAACAGGGACAGTACCTGCAGAAATAAGATGGGTATTTTGTACCATTCTGTTATAAGAAAATTTAATCGATTGACCGGTGCCAACAATATATCGCATAGAAAGTCGTGGCTCGAGATTGACGTATGTCTTAATATTTTCCCACGCACCATAATGAACCGTATCCATGCGCTCCACATTTACGTTGTCTTTTGGATCAGAATAGATTAAAACGTCACTATTTCCGATGCTTTGAAATATGGATAAGCGAACGCCATAGTCTAATGTGATTTTGTCGTTCAATCGCTGCTGATTGCTAACATAGAATGCGTGGTCAAGCGCATACATTTGGGGAAGTTCTACAGGATCGAAAATGGAAGTAGAGGTTGAAGGAGAAATTTTTCCGGGAGAGAATTTCCTTCCCGTGATGTGATATCCAAAGCTTAAATCATTATTGGTATTGATGAAATACGAAAGGTCATTCTTGATACTAGCCTCCTGTAACTTGGAAGTCCATGAAAATCCTTGCACCGGATCTTTTAATTCCAATTTATAATCAAAGCTATTTACCAAAACGGTTGTGTTCGAGAACAACCGGTCGCTGAATAAATGATTCCAACGGAAGGTTCCGGTTTTATTTCCCCAATCAAAACCAAAGTCGTTGCCAAAGCTAAACTTATCGCGTCCGGCATAAAATGCTGCAAACACGCGATCCTTGTTCGAAAACTTCCAACTCACCTTTGCATTTACATCATAAAAATAAACCGTGTTATCCTGATTGGCAGCTTTCAAAAACGGTTCGGCATACGACCTTCTGCCCGAAACAATAAACGAACTCTTATCTTTTACAATCGGACCTTCTACAGCAAGTCGGCTCGCCAGTGTTCCGATTCCTCCGGTTACATTATAGTTTTTATTATTACCATCCTTAGTGCGCACTTCGAGAATGGAAGATAATCGTCCACCGAAGCGAGCCGGTATACCACCGCGATATAATTCAGAATCTTTAATGACATCGGCATTGAAGACAGAAAACAATCCGAACAAGTGTGATGGATCATAGATTGGTGCTTCGTCAATCAAGATTAAATTTTGATCTGCACTTCCACCACGCACGTAAAATGCTGAAGTCCCCTCCCCAGCATATATTACACCGGGCATCATCTGAATGGACTTGATAATATCAACTTCTCCTAATAAAGCAGGTAGCTTTCGAAGCTGTGCCATGTCAATTACGTTTTTGCTCATTTGCAGACCAATTACATTCTCATCGATTGCTCTATCCGATATAACTACTTCCTCTATTAAGGTTGATTCTGTAGCCAGCTCAATGTTGTTCGCTTGATTCGAGTTGAGTGCAATCGTAACGACTTGAGTTTTAAAACCAACAAAGCTATAATGCACTTCGTAGGTTCCTTTGGGAATCGTGATGGAATAAAAACCATACGCATTGGTAGTTGCTCCTACCTTAAGACTGGGAATGTAGACGGTAACCCCAATCAGCTCTTCACCATTTTGTGCATCTTTAACATAACCATTTAAGGTAACATGTTCTTGCGACCATCCTGCAATCGATATCAATGCAGTGGCGACAGTTAGTAAGTATCGGATCATTTATTTTTGGTTTCGATTGAGACAATTCAAAAAGCATTTACCCCCATGTGCTATTAAAAATAACTCGGAACGCTGCTGTGTTGACGAATCTTCTCCTAAATAGTTACCTTGTCAGCGAATTAATTACAGAAAGTAGCCAAGAATAATTTCTGCCACCATGTTTAAGAGATTAAAAGAACTGTATACTGAATACAAGCCTTATGTACGGGTGGACCTTATCATGTATGCGGTATTGATCCTGCTGATATTCTTTTACTTTATCTTCAGTGTTGTCTTTTGAGTGAAATGAATCTCTCCAGAATATAGAATTTAGGAGTTAGAATTTAGAATTGTTGCACGGAACGTTGGAACTTTATTTTCCTTTGTTCCTCTGCCCTACATATAAAGCAAGAATAACGAGAACTGTTCCGCAGACTGTATAGAGCGTAAAGGGCTCTTTCAAAAAGAGAGTAGAAAACAGAAAACCAAAAATCGGACAGAGGTAAAGCCAAAGCGATGCACGCACAGCATCCGCCTTTAATAAACGAAGCCAAAGCTGAACGGCAAATATTGATACCATAATGATTAGCCAGGCTTGCGACAGCCAAAACGTAACATCGAAATGATTTTCTTTTTTATGCATGAAGAAGGTAAGCGGAGCAATTAAAAAGCCGGCAATAAAAACCTGCCAGGCATTGATTACGGTTCGGGGAAGTTCCCACTTAACCGCGGCATAATAGACGGAACCAAAAGAATAGGTAAACATACTTAAGGCCAGCAAGAGTAAACCTCCAATGGTTGCCTGACTGTTTTGCAATAAGGGATAGGCAGCGACTACAACACCAAGCGATCCTAATACAATACTTAACCATATCATAAGACTAATTCTCTTCTTTGTCCAGATGGCCGACATGATGCTGATGAATAATGGATTGAGCGCAATGGCCAATGTAGTTATACCTGCTGCAACATATTGAAGCGCAATAATGAAAATGCCTAAGTACAATGCAGTATTGAAGGCTCCGAAAATGGTGAGCTGCATCCACTCCTTACCTAACGGAAGACGATTGCGTTGAAAACCATAGACCACACTAAGCAATAAAAGGCCGGCTAATAAAAACCGAATATTGAAAAGCACCAAGGGTTCTACAGAATGCAAACCAAACTTACCGGCAACGGATGCTGAAGCCCAGAGCATAGCAAAGAACAAGCCTTCGAAAATATTGAGACTGAAGATTTTTTTCACATGAATGAATTTGTTCAAAAATAAAGAGGCTGTCCTTGTGAGACAGCCTCTTTTAAAACTTTAATTCGTTTCTTTTTAAAACTTAAATGAGAGTTGTCCCATAAACATAGTTCCCAGCTGACTGAACTGAGAGCCGTTGTATCCTAAAATTCGGTAACGACCACTAAATGTAAGGAAACCTTCTAGTAAGTTTTTTGCTTCCGCATCATCCAAAACAGCCTGGCCATCAGCATTAAGTGCTTCTAATTTCCACTTTGGTAAAACATTGAATATGTTGTTTACCGTAAAGGAAAGTGATATGTTTTTGGTAAAACTATATCCAACATTCAAATCAGTAACAACAGCTGGTGAAAATTTTTGCTTAATGTTTTCCATATCACCACCACCATTGTCTAAATCCTGAAATGCTGTTGGTCCAAATAAAGTGTTATTCAAAACGACATTCAGCTTACCTAAGCTATAATCAAGACCTAAAATTACTTTGTATTTTGGTCTACCCTCCGTTAACAGCGATCTAACTTGAGTATTCAAAATCGTAGCGCCAGCATCTTTTATAGCTTGAGGATCATTTGGACTTCCAATTATTTTATTTGACAATGTAAAGTTACCCGCCAAATTCACACCTAATCTACCTGAGCCTAATCCTATATTTTTATAACTGGCCACAACGTCTAAGCCTTGTGTTCTGGTCTTGATACCGTTAATAAAAAATTGCACACTTGTTAAATTACCTGCAGCTAAGATTTTACCCAGATCACTATTTTCATCACTTGTAGAGATGGAAGAACTATAAACGATTCTGTCCTTAATTGTAATATCATAATAGTCCACTGTGACACTGAAGTCTTTTGTCGGATTTAAACCAGTACCTAATGTAAAGTTGGTGGATTTTTCAGCCTTTAGTTTTGGAATGCCTAATAAATAAGCCTCCTTACTGCTGTTGTTAAACAGACCTGATTGAACAATGGTACCCCCTGCGAAACTGGCTTGAGTGGACTGTGCGTAAATCTGGTGCAATGTAGGTGCTCTGAAGCCAGAAGATATAGATCCTCTTAATACGACTTTATCATCGGCAAATTTTAAACGAGATGAAACCTTGCCCACATTCGCACTTCCAAAATCACTATACTTCTCAGCTCTCACCGTACCAGCAATCAGGAAGTTCTCAGTAATATCCCAAGTTGCATCGAGATACGCTCCTAAATTATAACGGCTATTCGTTCTGGCATTTTCAGCACGTATACCAGGAAAAGAGTTAGATCCCTCCTTAGAGTATGAGGCAGTATCGCCAGCCATGATTTGATAGGTCTCGCTACGCACTTCAGTTCCCAAGGCTATATTGAAATTATCTGTGAGAGCCTTGCTGATATCAAAGTTTCCAACCACATGTTTAAAGCTATACCCTCCTGGTTTAAAAGAAGTAGGGCTGGCCTTTCTTAAAGAACGGTTAACGGTACTGTTTACAGTGTAGGTTTGCTGATTGCCTCCAACCGTAAGACTCACATCTGTTACCCATCCATTCTTTTCATTTTTAAAACCAGCTGTTGCATTGTAATCTCTAAGGTCTCCTTCAAACGTTGGCATGTAACCAATGTACCCTTTATATAAACCGGCAGCCTTGTCAGCTTGAAATTCATTTTGCAGATCTGAGCCATCTCCACCAACAATGTAAGGCGTATAGTCAACTCCATTTTGGTCTGGTGTGTGAAGTAGGCCATGATCAACTCTCCAATACGGAGTACGGTAGTTGGCGTTGCTAATCACCTTCTTTGTAACAAATGCCGCGTTAGCGTAGAATTGTGTACTCTCACCTAGCGGAAGTTTCTCCCGTGCCATTCAAATTTTTACCACCAGGATATTTATTTAAAAATGGAACAACATTATTATTTTGAAATGCAGTTGTGCTCTGAGGAAATCTCACGTCATTCCAATTATCAAGATCAGCAACCGTTGCTGCCGCACCATCTGGATTTATTGGAAGGCCACTTGCATCTAAATAATTTGCTGAAAGATCTTGAAATGCCTGCAACTGGTCTGCTTGTTCAGTTGCGTTACCTTGCTCGTACGAAAATCCAGGATATGGATTAAATGTGGCCACCTCAGTTGGCACATCAATTTTACCAGAGCGAATTGCATTATTCTGTTGAGTTACTCCAATTGTATAGTTGATAAAACCACCTTTACCAAAATTACTTCCACTATTGAAGGATAAACCATACGAAGCTCCATCGCCTTGTCCGGTTACACCAGAAGTTAAATTCAAGGTAGAATATTCAAACCTATCCTTGAGGATAATGTTCATTACACCAGCAATGGCATCTGATCCATATTGAGCAGAAGCACCATCACGAAGAATTTCCACACGTTTAATCGCATCCGTTGGAATACCTGAAAGATCAGCACCCGTCTCTCCTCTTCCCGGTGCAAACTGCACATACAATAAAGAACTTAGATTTTTTCTCTTTCCATTAATCAAAACCAACAAGCGACTTGGGCCGAGGTTTCTGATTTCGTATGGATCTAATAATGTTGACGCATCATTTACCGGTGTGTTCACTGTGTTGAAAGAAGGCACACGATATTGCAGTGCTTTATCAAATGTAAACTGACCTGTGGTTGATAAATCTTTGTTCGTTAAGTTATCTACCGGAAGTGGTGTATCGGTAAAAGTGCGTTGTACACCCCGACCCACGCTAACAACCACTTCATCCAATTGAGAAGTTTCAGAAGCCAACGCAACGGATACGATGTTTGAGGATGGAATGGTTACTTCCTGTGTGGCATAACCAACTATGGAAACGACTAAAACAGATGAAGATTGAAGAACATTCAATTTGAATTTACCGTCTGCATCAGTAGAAGTTCCCAAGGCTGTTCCCTTCACTACAATGTTTGCACCGGGTAGTGCCTCTCCTGTGCTACTATCGGTTACGGTGCCCGACACCTCGCGGTTCTGGGCCCAGGTCTGCATGCTGCATGCGAGCATAAACAGAAGAATTGATAAACGTTTCATCATAAGCTTTACTTTAGGTTTGGATTTGTTTAGGTTAATCAAAACTAAATATGGCTAAACCTTTCCTGAATAAAAAAAAACTTCGCTAAAATCAATGCACAAAATCTATATGCTGCATGTCATACCTTTAATTGATAACCCGCAAAAAAAATAACGTTGTTTTTCGGAAACGAATGCGATGGATTTCCACCACTCCTTACGTGATAAATTACTTACAACTTGCCCCTCACTTCATCATTGATCAGGAAGGCTCCGTCTTCTTTCACAAAAATCACAATCTTACTTTGCTCTTCTCGCTTATCATTGAGCAGATAAACAATGTATTGATGAGCCGTTACATGGTCTTTCACATCATCGGTAAAACCCATGTCAATGGAAAACATAAAATCATCGTAAATCTTCTTGTTGACTGTTTTATTATTCAGGTTATCGATAACTTTTAGTCGAGCTTCTGTCGGTGATGTCGAAAGGATTTTAACATCAAGTATTAAATACGGAAGCATGCTCGATGAGTTTTGCTTTTCACGATCATTTGCATCGTCAAATCGAAATGTGGTCGACTCAGGTGCAGGTCGTTTCTTGAATGAATAATTCAGCTTTACCTCGAACTCCTCTTTGGGTTTAAAAGGAGTCTCATCCTGGATAAAAATTAAAATGAATAATAACCAGGTAAAAATCATACACAGCAAATTTAATTACTATGTAATATAGCAAGAATCCGCGGGTCGATAAAATAATGGAATTGAACTTTACTAGTTACGCATTGCCCAAACAATTGACGCTACCATGAATCTTACTTCTTGCCAAGTTTAATCGCCCGGGCCACCGCCTCTGCCGTAACGTTTTGATAGTTCACTGAAACAATAGAAGGTGACTCAATCCACTCGATAATCTTGTCAATATTTTTCTTCTTCATCTTTTTCAGCACAGGCACGCCCATTTGCTTCAATGACGCTGCATTATAGTGTTGCTCAAGTTGCGATTTCATGGGTACTACCATCAATTTTTTGCCGAGGTAGAGTGCTTCAGCCGGTGTTTCAAATCCAGCACCGCACAATACACCTTTAGAGGAAGTCATGCTCTCCGCAAATTCATCCTTATTAACAGGATACACCGAAAGCTTTCCTACATGATATGCTTTACGGGCATGTTTCGAAAAGATATGCCATCTTACATTACTGATCTTCGAAAGTAACGGCACTAATTTCTGATCATCATACGATGGAAGGTAAACCGTGTAGTGATCTTTTGTCTCCATCTTCGCTTCGCGTACTGCGGATCGTATTACGGGTGTAAAAATATTTTTATCGTATCGCTCAAAATGAAATGACACATACTGATCAACGGGTGCATAATGATGCAACACCCACTCCCCTACTGGGTCAATTTTCTTCGGACTTGGAACTTTATCGGATAACAAAGCGGATTGATGACTCAATCCCACACACGGTATTTCTCTCTTGCGACACGCCCACGCGGTGATGGGTTCGAAATCATTAATTACTAAATCATACTTATCTACAGGAAATCGTTTCATCTCCTTGTATACTTCCTTCGAACTGTTTTGCTTAAACGTTTTTAGAAAATCAATACCGCCACTCTTTCCAAAGAAGAAACTAAGTCCTTTCGATTTATATTTTACAGAATAGGAAAGCTTCACATCTGCTTGTGCTCCACTAACAAAAAGATCAAGTGCACCATATTCTTTCAGAATCGGGATTACATCTTCAGCACGTGTCAGATGTCCGTTGCCTGTACCTTGAATTGCGTAAAGTATTTTCACTTTTTGACAGTTAAGAATTCGTTGACCAGGTCTTTGAATATTTCATCATTGTCGCGTTCATCGCGGAGGCGCTTCGGTAATTTAATCGCTTGCGCTGTCTTATCCTCAGCATAGCGAAATATCTTCCAATCTTTTCCATCAAACTCCAACGCGGTGAGGTTTTCAATCCAGTCGCCCGAATTTAAATAAATTACACTACCTTTTTCAGTTTCTATCTTTTTGATTTCCGGATGGTGAATATGTCCGCAGATTACGTAGTCATATCCATTCTCTATGGCAATATCGGCTGCGGTCTTTTCAAAGTCATTGATAAAACTTACCGCTGACTTCACGCTATCCTTTACTCTCTTTGAAAGTGAAATTTTCTCTCTGCCTAATTTAGTAAGACACCAGTTCACAAAAGTGTTGATCACAATCAAGGTATCATAACCCACCGCACCAAGCTTGGCAAGCCATTTTGAATATTGCATGGTAACGTCAAATACATCACCATGAAAAATCCAGGCGCGCTTGCCATTCAATTTCATCACCACTTTGTTGTTGATATGAAATGAACCCAGCCGAAAGCCTGAAAACTTTCGAAGCATTTCATCGTGATTGCCTGTAAGGTAAATGATCTTTGTATTCTTGGCGAGCAGCCCGGTAATGTGTTTGATTACCTGCATGTGCGACTTGGGCCAATAGCGTTTGCTAAATTGCCACATGTCGATGATGTCACCATTGAGAATGAGCTTTTTGGGATTGATGGTTTTGAGATAACGAAGCAGTTCTTCAGCGTGACAGCCGTAGGTGCCGAGGTGAATGTCAGACAATATTACGAGTTCTACGTCTCGCTTCTTTTTCTTGCCCATGTCTACTAATCGTGATTCCCCAAGGTAGCTTACCTTAATGGAATCTCAAACCAAACCTATAAAGAAGAATGCGATTCAAAGGTAGATTCTTCGAACTAAAGGGGAGTCATTGAGGTATTATGAAATTGTTATTCATTTTTTTGCCACGAATGCACGAATAATTCCTGCTACTGTGCCTTTATATTCATGCATTCGTGGCAATTAAAACTTAAAACGAAGGTACTTAATCTTCTCGCCTTTGCTTGCGAACATTTCTTCGTATTTGGTTTTGATATCGAAGCATTCAGGACGAAGGTCAGATTGGTACACATCATCGGTGAACTTGTAATCTGAAATGTCTTTTCGAGTTTCAAGTTCTTCTAATGTGAAATTGTAAAAGCCGGTATTATCAGTCTTTAATCGGAAATAACTT
>JBDTTT010000164.1:0-11301 GCA_039930485.1 Chryseolinea sp. | reverse complement strand
AATGGAAATAACAATGGAAATAGAAAATTTCAGGTGTTCTTTCACGATGCGATCGGGGAATACAAAATCTGGAAAGCAAATGATAAGCTAATTCTGGGTGGTGGACTAACCATTGCCAACGGATTATCACGCTTCAGCCAACCTAGTATTGGAACTATCATGTCGTTAGATGTGCCCGTATTTGCACAAGCAACCGTTGATCAAACGGATGAGTTTTCACGTAAGCTGAGTGTTTACGCCAGAGGACAATTGGGTAAACTTGACTACCGTGTTGTATTGAGTGATCCTTTCCCGGTTACATCGAACGGGGCGCCTGCTGCAATCTCTGCTACAAATGCAACGTTTGCATACAATCAACATCACAAGCAATATCAGGGATTCTTCGCGTGGAATTTCTTTGACAAAGAATCGCACGTTACTCCATACATGACGGGTGCTTATCTTGGAAAGAAAAAAGTATTGAATCTTGAGGCTGGATTTATTACGCAAAAAAATGCTACGTGGACGGGTGATGCTATCACTCAGCAATACTATACGATGAAGCTGTACTCTGTGGCCGTTTTCTTTGATTCGCCTTTGAACAAGGAGAAGGGAACTGCCCTTAATGCATATGCTGGTTACTACCATACCGATTATGGACAAAACTACCTTCGCTACAATGGAGCCATGAATCCTGCAAACGGTTCAACCGGTGCACCTGCTCCCAATGGAAGTTTTGGAAATGCCTTTCCAATGTTTGGACCAGGAAGCCAGATTTATGCTCAGGTAGGTTACATGCTCAAGAAGAATCTATTGGGTGAAGGCAATGGTACATTAATGCCATACGCAACTGTACAAAGCGCAAAATTTGATCGTCTTGATAAACAAATGAATGTGTATGACCTTGGTTTGAACTGGTTGATAAAAGGACATACCAGTAAAATTACACTGGACTGGCAGTTACGTCCTACTTACTCAGTGGTGGGGACAGACCTGATCAGGGACAATGGGATGAAAAATCAGGTGACACTTCAATATCAGATATTCTTTTAAGCAAATGTGTGCTTGAATGATCTGCATTCGAGCACGCATTTATTTACCTTTCGAAATTTAGTTTGGAAATTTTTTAACTCTTGAATGGAAACAAAACATTCTGCTTTCGATGAACATCACGTGCTTCATGAATTAAAGCACCATTTACCGGCACAAGCTCCTCTTAAAGATTTTATTCACCACAATACACTTCACTCCTTTCAGCAGTTACCTTTTCATAAAGGTATTCGCAGAGCTTCTGAAATATTGGGATACAAAGTTTCTCTCACGTTAACGGAGTTCAGAAACTTATACAAAGAAGGACGCATTCGTGAAGATATTCTCGAAAAAGTGATCACAGATCGAAAAGGTGCAGGTCAACTTAAATTATGGAAAGAGAAGGTGCTTTCAGAACAATTCGAAAATGCAGCACTACCCCGCATCGGTTCTATTCGATCAGGGTGGAAGCGGAAATTTAAAATTGATTTAGATTCACTTGTTCAGCCCATCTTGTTCCGAATATTGTGCGGCTACCTTGATCAGGGAATTTCCATCTGGAGTTTCCCTGTAGAGCATCAGAGTTTTTTAAGCGCCATTAAAGAGATGGAGAAAAATAGTTTCACCAGCTTTTTCAGAAATGAAAGAGTCCGTGATCTCTTGCTTAATACTTCGTGCGAAATTTCTGATCTCCTTAAAATAGTAGTCGGTGATGAATCGCTCTACGAGCATTATCTCTTCGATCAGCAATTTGCACATCAGGGATGGTCGGGTATGGTTTCGGCCATCGAAGACCAACCTTCTACATTGTTGAATCCAAAGAAACTTTCTCTTCACGATTTAATTGTTTTCGAACTCTTGTTGGAGATTGATGCATTGGATACACACTTTGGTGAAATCTGGTCGCCTCTTGGATTCAAATTAAAACAAAAACCTGTTGATCTTTTTGCTGAAGTTCTTGATACTGAATTAAACGAAGCGCTCACCATTTGGCAGGAAGCATTCGAGTGGACGTATTACGATCAGGTATTAGCCGGCATTCAAACGAAGAAAGAAGAAAAGAAAAACAGTTCAGCCAAAAGTTTTCAAGCCATGTTCTGTATCGATGATCGTGAATGTTCATTGAGACGTTATCTTGAAAAATTGGATCCAACCTGTGAAACCTATGGTACACCCGGTTTTTTTGGTGTTGAATTTTTCTACCAACCTATAGACGGACAGTTTTACACCAAAGTTTGTCCGGCACCCGTTACACCGAAATACCTTATTAAAGGAGTAGGAAGTAAAATCAAGCTGGATACTGATATACATTTCTCAAAACACACTCACTCATTTTATAGCGGGTGGTTGATATCACAAACTCTTGGATTCTGGTCTGCCGTTAAGTTATTCTTCAACATTTTCAGACCTACGATGAGTCCGGCAACGGCTTCGTCTTTTAAACACATGCATAAGTCATCACAACTGACTATCGAAAACAAAAACATTAATGACAGGGAAAATGATTTGCAGATAGGATTTGCTATTGATGAAATGGCTAGTCGTGTTGAGGGGCTTCTAAAAAGTATTGGTCTTGTAAAAGACTTCGCTCCTATTATTTATGTTGTTGGACATGGTTCCAGCAGTATTAACAATCCACATTATGCAGCTTACGATTGTGGGGCGTGCTCCGGTCGTGCGGGTTCAGTCAACTCGAGAGTAATTAGCTACATGGCCAATCATCCGAAAGTAAGAGAAATACTGGCTACAAGAGGTTTGATCATTCCAAAGGAAACACAATTTGTCGGTGGCCTTCATGATACAACGCGCGATGAAATTGCTTTCTATGATGAAGAATCCCTTTCAACTGTGAATAAAGATATTCACAAAAAAAACGAAATTACTTTTGAAAAGGCACTTGATAATAACGCAAAAGAACGATCAAGAAGATTTGCATCCATCAACAGCAAGTTGAGTCCGGAAAAAATTCACCAGAAGGTTCGCACACGATCAGTATCACTTTTCGAACCACGTCCTGAATTAAACCACGCTACCAATGCGCTTTGCATTGTTGGGAGAAGAGAATTGACGAAGTCTATATTCTTAGATAGAAGATCATTCCTTAACTCATACGATTATGCAATCGATCTGGACGGAAGCATCCTTACCAATATCGTAAAACCATTAGGGCCGGTATGCGGTGGTATTAATCTTGAATATTTCTTTTCACGTGTCGATAATCAAAAGATGGGTGCCGGAACAAAACTTCCTCATAACGTCATGGGGCTTTTTGGTGTAGCCAACGGTATTGATGGTGACTTACGACCTGGACTTCCAAGTCAAATGATTGAAGTGCACGATCCGATACGCCTCCTTATTATTGTAGAGCACTTCCCTAACATTGTATTACAGGCCATCCAAAAGCAGAAAGAAACCTACGAGTGGTTTATTAATGAGTGGGTGAAGTTAGTCGTTGTAAATCCGGAGACAAATGAACTTTCTATGTTCAAAGATGGCGGTTTCACGACTTACAATGTGCTCGATAAAAAGTTAGAAAGGGTTACAGACCTCACACCGATTCTCGAAACACACGAAGAAAATTTACCTGTTTATTTAATTTCCTAGTCTTACGATATGACACTCGAACTTCAATTCTTTCAGCTTTTTATCATACTCCCCTTTTTGGGATTTGTACTTAGCTTGTTTATCCCTGCCAAAAAGGAAACTTTAATTTCATGGACAGCATTCTCCACTGTTGGATTACATTTATTCTGCGCAGTGGGTTTTCTTGTACACTGGTTGATCAATGGTCACCCGATTCTTAATTTAAAAGAGATTGTACTTTACGAATCGGCTGAGTACTCTTTCTTTGTTGATTTCTATTTTGATAAGGTAACAGCCGTTTACCTTTTCGTTGGTGCCTTGCTAACGTTTATGGTTACTCTTTACAGTCGCTATTACCTTCATCGTGAAAATGGTTATAAGAGATTCTTCAATACCATTCTCCTGTTTTACTTTGGTTATAACCTCGCCATCTTTTCGGGCAACTTTGAAACCCTTTTTATTGGATGGGAAATATTAGGTATTTCGTCCTTCTTGCTCATTGCATTTTACCGGGAACGTTATTTACCGGTTAAGAATGCAGTGAAAGTATTTTCAATTTACCGCATTGGTGATGTCGGATTGATTCTTGCCATGTGGGCGAGTCATCATTTGTTTCATGAGAACATTACGTTTTTAAGGTTAAATAATTTTGATCTTGTACACGAACATCTTCAAACGCATAGTGTGATTGGTGTTTTTATTTCACTCATGATTTTAATTTCAGCTGCTGCCAAGTCTGCACAACTTCCGTTCTCTTCATGGCTGCCTCGTGCAATGGAAGGTCCGACACCTTCAAGTGCTATTTTCTACGGCTCATTGTCTGTACACTTAGGTGTATTTCTTTTGTTGCGCACCTTTCCATTCTGGGAGCACCAATCTTCTGTTCGTATATTGATTGCTGGTTTAGGATTTTTAACTGCTGTTATTGCAACAGGCATAGCACGTGTTCAATCATCGGTGAAGAGCCAGATCGCTTACTCATCGATTGCACAAATTGGATTAATCTTTATTGAAGTAGCTGCAGGCTTTGAAAAGTTGGCATTATTCCATTTTGCCGGAAACGCTTTTTTAAGAACGTATCAATTACTGGTTTCACCTTCTGTGGTGAGTTACCTTATCCGCGAGCAATTCTATAAATTCTCTCCGCATGATAAATCCATTGAAGATTCGTTCCCGAAAAAGATTGAGAACACATTGTATATGCTATGCATGAAAGAATGGAATCTTGATTCTTTCATGTACCGTACTTTTTGGAATCCGCTAAAAATGGTAGGTAAGAAACTTGATTTCCTCACGTTCAACCGGGTGATCCTGTTTTTTATTCCTACCTATTTAATTGGCCTATATTGCGTGTACAATAAAGATTTAATCTCTACTTCGCTTCAGGAATATTTCCCATACGTATTCTCGTTTATCGCATTAGTAATGGTGCTGAAATCTTTTACAGAAAGAAAACTGGCGCGTATGAGTTGGCTGCTGTTGGTAATGAGTCACTTTTGGATTGCACTGGCGGTGGCATTCAACGAACAATTTAGTTTTAATGAGATTCATCTATATTTAATTGGAGTAGCGGTTTCAGGAGTGCTGGGCTTTTTATGTCTGATTAGATTGAGGTCGCTCGAAGGGAATATCGATTTGAACCAATTTCATGGTCACTCATACGTTCATCCAAAAATTGCATTTATGTTTTTGTTGGCTTGTTTAGGCGCATCTGGATTTCCCATTACACCAACCTTTATTGGAGAAGATTTAATTTTCACCCACATCCATGAAAATCAACCTACACTTGCGATCTTTGTTTCATTGTGTTTTATCATTGATGGCCTGGCGATAATACGCATCTATGCTCGTGTATTTCTGGGCCCACATGTTAAATCCATTTACGAGATGGGTTATCGCTCTTCGTAGAAAACATTCTGATATTTTCTATTCATAAAAAAAGAGTCTGTAATACCAGACTCTTTTTTTGTTCAGTCATCTACATGTTATACATATAGATAGGATCAAGCGGTGTGTTCGGTGTCATCTTGACGATATCGTGCAAAATGCCATCATCTAACCGGTAAACCCATCCATGCAAAGTCGGTCGGTTATCACTCTTCCATGCACGCTGTATAATAGAAGTCTTTGCCAGGTTCATTACCTGTTCCTCAACGCTTAACTCCGTCAATCGATCAGTTCGCTTTTCCATATTTTCGATAGCATCCAATTCTTCCTTATGAAAATAGTAGGTGTCTTTAATATTTCGCAACCACTTATTAATCAATCCAAGATCAGTGTGCGACAATGAAGCTTTCACACCACCGCATCCATAATGACCGCAAACAATTACATGTTGTACTTTAAGGACCTCAACAGCATATTGTAATACACTTAACAAATTGAGATCCGTGTGTACCACGAGGTTTGCAATATTTCTGTGAACAAATATCTCACCGGGAGCGGTATTGGTAATTTCATTTGCAGGCACACGGCTATCGGAACATCCAATCCATAGAAACTCGGGAGTCTGAACTTTAGACATCCTTGAAAAAAAATCAGGATCTGTCTCAGTGTGTTCCTTTGCCCATGCTTTATTTTCTAAAAGTAATTTTTCGTATGGTTTCATAAAATATAATTAACTGTTAGGTATGTAGATTAAACATTGGTTTGAATTTTTATTGAAGCAAGTTTTGTTGTTTGATGCTTTACACAGGGTTCATTTCCGGATTTCTAAAATAAGAATTCTGTGCCTTGTTTGATTTTTTAAGTTCAACCGAAATACTTTTTGTTGGAGCACTAAGCACAAAATCTTCCACTGTAGCAATAATATCCTGATCAATAAACTGCGCATTAGAGCCATCAATGATCACACTTGAATTGTGGGGTATTTTTTCCAATGCTCTCCGCAAGGATGACTTATTTAAAAACGAAACATCCTTAGTAAATTTTACCAAAAAATTATCGCGATCACCAACCAATAAAATGGCCGATTTGAAATTCGTTTTCAGTACAAAGAATACACTCACTAAAATTCCGATAAAAACACCGATCAACAAATCAGAGAAAAGAATAGCTACGACAGTAACAATAAAAGGTATAAACTGATTATATCCCTTCCTGAACATTTCTTTAAAAAGTTCAATAGAGGTAAGCTTATATCCTACAACCAATAAAATAGCAGCGAGACATGCCAGAGGTATTAATTCAAGAAAAGTTGGAATTAATACAACAGCTAATAAAAGCAATATGCCATGTGTGACAGTGGATACTTTTGATCGTGCACCAGAGGCTATATTCGCTGAGGTTCTAACGATGACTGATGTGACAGGTAAACCACCTACTAAACCAGAAATGATATTCGCAATACCTTGCGATTTTAATTCATGATCGAGCGGTGTAATGCGTTTGAATGGATCAAGTTTGTCAGCAGCTTCAATGCTGAGCAACGATTCAAGACTTGCAACAAGCGCTAACGTAATGGCGACAATATAAACTTTACTATTACCGAATTGTGTAAAATCGGGGAAAGTAAAAAAATCAATAAACCGGGTAGTTTCTGATTTCCCTGAAAAATTCACCAAGTGAGAGGGTTGTATTTCCAACGCTGGAAAATATTTTTTAGCCAGCATATTGATTGTAATCCCAACAAAGACAACCAACAACGCGCTTGGAAAAACCCGAAAGAATTTAAAGCGCTTGAGCGAAGGGTAATCTAATACCACTAAAATGATAAGTGAAATTACAGCGACAACAATAGCGCCAGGAGTAAAATAATTGAATGCTTCCAGAATATCACTGAATGTGTTTTTTCCATCTACTTGCAAAAAACTTTCGTCACCTTCAAAATCAACATCATACCCCACTGCGTGTGGCAATTGCTTCAGGATAAGAATGAGACCGATAGCAGCCAGCATTCCCTTAATAACAGCAACCGGAACGAAATGCCCAATTGATCCTGCTTTCATAAAACCAAATGCAACTTGAAGCAATCCTGCTAATACAACACAACTTAGAAAAATGGAAAAAGAACCGAGGTCTTGAATCGAAACAACAACAATGGAGGTTAAACCAGCGGCAGGACCGCTTACACTCAATGGTGATTTGCTCAATGCCCCCACCACTACTCCCCCAATAACACCAGCCAATATACCCGAGAACAGAGGTGCACCCGATGCCAATGCAATTCCTAAACAAAGCGGTAACGCAACCAGAAAAACGACAACGGATGCTGGTATATCAAAGGCTAAATTCTCAAAGATCTTATTCGACATTTTATTGTTCATAAAAATGGATTAAATGAAATGGAATGATAGAGCCAAGATGCCCGATCAAAAAATAAAAAGAAATTATAAAGTAATATAAGCAGTATTATGCCTGTGGAGGAGGAGGAACTATCTCACGGATATGTTCTTCAATATTAATGATAATACCAGTTGATTTCTTCAGCACAACAGACTCTAAATTTGCAGTCCAGTCAACATTTATGGAATGAAAAATTTCATCACAGGATTCCAGGGAAGATTCCTCTGACTTACCTTCTTCACCCTCTGTTAGGTCTTGAATTGCAATTACATTCGAAACTTTCAGGAAATAGCCAGACCCCAATACTGGCTTCAACAGCATTAAGCTGACCAGCATTATCTTGAAGAATGAAAGGAAAACGGTTTTCACGGGTGCAAAATAATATAAAAAAATTAAACGGATCAGAACACTTTAACATGAAGGAGCATAAAAGGTTTCAGCGGTTGATTAAGAATTGTTAATGGCCTATGAATATCGCTAATGTCGAAGTTTAAGTGAATAGCTTACATCGTCTCATTCGTCTATTATTTTCTGCTACTTTTGCAGCACAAATCTTCATCATGGACTTTAAAGAAATATTTTCGGTATCCCTCATTTTGTTTTCGGTAATCGATATTATTGGCTCAGTACCTTTTATCATTCTGATTAAAAAACGGGAAGGAAGAATTCATGCTGAAAAGGCAACTATAATTTCGGCTGTATTGATGGTTGCCTTCTTTTATTTGGGTCAATCAATCTTACAACTTTTTGGACTGGATGTCGCTTCTTTTGCTGTTGCCGGAGCCATTGTCATTTTTATTGTGGCGATGGAAATGATTCTCGGCATTACCTTAATCAAAGACGATCCGGATGCGAAAGGATCAGGGTCTATTGTGCCTCTTGCCTTCCCGCTAATTGCAGGTGCCGGTACGCTGACTACTATTCTTTCTCTTCGTGCAGTGTATGCTGAGACTAACGTACTAATTGGTATTCTCCTCAATCTTATTTTTGTCTACATCGTGTTGCGAGCCTCGCCATGGTTGGAGCGTGTTGTCGGTAAATCAGGCTTCGCTGTATTGCGCAGGGTGTTCGGTGTAATTCTTTTGGCGATTGCTGTGAAGATTTTTAAAACCAATGTATTTCCAATTGGATAATTAAATTTCAAAATTCAATTTGCAGGTTGTTAAAAATTAAAACGATTAATCTGATTTGATGATTCGCATATACACCGATGGTGCAGCACAAGGAAACCCAGGCCCGGGTGGGTATGGTGTGGTGTTGAAGTTTAAAGATGTTGTGAAAGAAATCTCGGAAGGTTTTCGCCTGACCACCAACAATCGTATGGAGTTGCTTGCTGTCATTGCTGGTCTTGAAGCAATTAAGAAAGACGGAATCGCGATCACCATTTATTCTGATTCAAAATATGTGGTAGACTCAGTTGAGAAAGGATGGATATGGGGCTGGCTAAAAAAGAACTTCGCAAAGAAAGCCAATGCGGATTTATGGCAGCGTTACATTCCTTTACATAACAAACTCAAACCAAAATTTATCTGGATCAAAGGTCATGCAGGTCATCCGGAAAACGAACGATGTGATCAGTTGGCTGTACAAGCTGCATCAGGCCCCAGATTACTGATTGATCATTGGTATGAAGCGAATAAAAATGCTGGTCTTGAATAGAATTTGGTAGTTATTGAGTTGTTAGTATTACTTTACAAAAAGTAAAAAATAATAAACTTCTCTATATTTAGCCTGGTAATCATGCGATCGCTTGGAAACTGAACCCATAACCATCAATTTTTCAGAAGGAAGTCTTACGGTTTTAAACGTTTGTCTTGCCTTGATTATGTTTGGTGTTGCGCTCAGCATCAAGCTCGATCACTTTCGTCAATTGAGAAGCGATAAAAAAGCATTGCTTACCGGACTCTTCTGTCAATATATATTACTACCTGTTATCACTGTGATTCTCATCTATGTATTATCTCCTGCTAATGAGATAGCACTTGGAATGATATTAGTAGCAGCCTGTCCGGGTGGGAATGCCTCCAACTTTTTCTCGATGATGGCCAAAGGTAATATTGCATTATCAGTAACGTTATCAGCTTTCACTTCCGTATTTTGTTTTCTGCTTACGCCATTGAGTTTTTTCTTTTGGTCTTCACTTGTGCCCGGCTTATCACAAAGTGTACAGAGTTTTGAGATAAGTTTTTTTGACCTGTTCCTCAACATGATCATCATTCTATTGTTGCCATTGATTGCAGGCATGACATTTTCCCACTACTATCCAAAGGCCACTGAAAAGATTGAAAAGATTTTTCGCACCTTCTCTATTCTGGTGTTGATCAGTTTTATTGGTGTAGCATTCATGAATAATTTCGATGTATTCAAAAATCATATCTTCTCTGTGTTCTGGTTAGTAATGTTACATAATGGCTTTGGGCTAATGGGTGCATATTACTTTAGCTCGCTGCTTAAAAACAAAGAACCTGTAAACCGATCCGTTGCTATCGAAACAGGAATTCAAAACTCAGGTCTTGGTCTTGTTTTAATCTTTACTTTTTTTCAAGGCAACGGCTCGATGGCGTTAGTGGCGGCATGGTGGGGAATATGGCATCTCGTTAGCGGCTTTACCTTTGCTTACTTCATCCAACGTAAAAAAATAATTGAAACTATATAGCAGATTGAATGGCTCCGAATTTTTTCTACAGGTTCATGAAGGTGTATTGCACAACAGCCCTTCGATTCTATTTCAAAACATGGCAAATCAATAATGCGAATTCGATTCCGAAAACCGGGCCGATCATTTTTATACCCAATCATCAGAATGCTTTCTTAGATGCCGTTGTTGTCATCTGTAGTTCACCACGCAATCCGTGGTCGATTGCACGGGCGAGTGTGTTTAAAGAAGGACTGGTAACCAAGCTTTTAACAGCCGTTCAAATCAAACCTGTATTCCGTGTACGCGATGGATTTGGTTCACTTCGTAACAACGATGCCATTATCCAGGAGTGGAGTGATATGCTCGCTAAAGATCAGGACATACTCATCTTTGCAGAAGGTAATCACAACGAGCCATATGCTGGCGGAGTACTTCAAAAAGGATTTGCCCGCATGACTATGCAGTTTAAAGAAAAGAACAGTACACCTCTAACCATTGTACCTGTTGGAGTCCATTACGAAGATCATTATTCTTTTCGTTCACGCGTACTTGTTAACTTCGGTGATCCGATAAGTGTAAACGATATTCTTAAAGATTCACATTCCGAACGTGAGAAGTTAGAAACACTGGTTTCGGTTACAGATGAAGCACTGAAAAAATTAGCAGTTGCCATTAATCCGGATGATGAGTACAAAGCAAAGTATGATTTCCTGTTAAAGAACAGGAAGTTCGAAAAAGACATGATGGTGCAACTGGTGTCGGATAAAAATATTTTGAAATCTTATCCC
>JBDTTT010000163.1:0-11389 GCA_039930485.1 Chryseolinea sp. | reverse complement strand
CACAATAAATACAAAAGTTGATGCGCATCTATTATTTTCTATTCCTTGCTTTAATTGTTTTCAATTGCTCGAATTCTGATTCTCCCCAAGACAGCACAGAATCTATCAATGTCCTGACCATTCATCTCAACGATAAAAAACAAACCATTCATAATTTCGGAGCATCCGATGCATGGACATTTAAGTACATAGGTCAATGGCCAGACGAAAAACGAAATCAGGTTGCTGACTGGTTGTTTAGCGAAGAACTAGACAACGATGGTCAGCCAAAGGGAATTGGATTATCGCTATGGCGTTTCAATATTGGCGCAGGTAGTGCCGCGCAGGATAACATCAGTGATGAATGGAGAAGAGAAGAAGGTTTTTTAAAGGATGATATGACGTATGATTGGTCGAGACAAGCAGGCCAGCAATGGTTTTTAAAAGCAGCTAAAGAAAGAGGAATGAAACAGTTTCTTGCCTTTACCAATAGCCCACCAGTACAACTCACAAAAAATGGTAAAGCATTCTCAGATAATGGGAATGAGGCCAACCTGTCGTCCGCCAACTATTTGTCCTTTGCGAACTATCTCGTTACCGTGGAGAAGCATTTTAAAGAGGAAGGAATTCCGTTTAATTATATCAGTCCTTTCAACGAGCCACAATGGGATTGGACAGGAAATGGTCAGGAAGGTTCACCCTACACAAACAATGAGATGGCTTCGATTACAAGAATTCTGGATTCCGTATTATCTAAGAACAATGAAGATGTTAAAATTCAAATAGCAGAAGCGGGTAAGCTGAATTACTTGTATGAGAAAGCTGACAAGCAAACAAGAGGTGACCAGATTTATAATTTTTTTAACAACCAGTCACCTTTATATGTGGGTGATCTATCGCATGTCGATAAAATGATATCAGGGCATAGCTACTTCACAACGGCACCGGCAGAAACACTAAAAAGTGTCAGGCAAAATGTTTTCACGAAGTTGAGCGCTGCCTCTACACCGCTTGAGTTCTGGCAAAGCGAATATTGCATACTGGGTGATGATAATGAGATCCAGGCAAACGGAAAAGACACGGGCATGACTCCGGCATTGTACGTAGCCAAAGTAATTCATCATGATTTAACAGTAGCCAATGCCTCTGCTTGGCATTGGTGGCTGGCCGTTACTGTGTATGACTATAAAGACGGGTTAATCTACGCTGACAAAAATAAAACCAATGGGAACGTAGAAGATACAAAATTACTATGGGTGCTAGGTAATTACAGTAGGTTTATAAGACCCGGATCATTGCGTATTGGCGTTACATCGGAGGATATTAATCTATCAAACGTCAATGGAATAATGGCATCGTCCTATTTGAACGAAGAACAACATAAGATAATAACGGTTATCATAAATTATTCCAACAGTGATACTATGATAAAACTTCAACCGGATGGTGGATCTGTTAGCTCATGGCAGCCTTATATCACCGGACCAGCAAGTGACGAAAAACTAAAACCACTTCCGGCAATCAGCACTCCGGATAGTATCACCATACCAAAAAAATCAGTTGTAACCCTAGTGGGCAATCTTGAATAATCTGTACTAAAATTAAAACAACAAAATCTCGGATTGTGAGGAAGAATGGAATGCATGGAATTTCATTCTTCCAAATTCTCCAATACTTGTACCCACTAAAACTGAGTTATGAAAGCGATTGATTTAACCAAACTTGAAAAACATCAGCTTCAGGAATTGGCTGAAGAACTTCAGAAAAAACTTACCAAACGAACAAGGGATCTTTTTTCAACCCGGCAAAAACTTTCTGCCACTCGTGCACGTCTTCGAAAAATGAAAGATACGGTCCGTTTTCAAAGGCAACGTATTTTGGAGCTTTATCAATAACGCTCATCATTCTTTGTTCTTAATAAATAGAAGTGATGCTGTAAGATTACATGTTAAATCACTGACGTTATAGAATCAATCTTTTTAAAATTTAATCTGAACATATTTTTAGTAATTTTTTCTTTATAATCAGCCTCCTGGATTTACCATTCACTTGGTTTGAAGTGAATCAAGAATCAGTTTCCAATCTCCTTCTCCATCAAATCCTGCTTTATCATCCATCAGAACATTGAAGTAGAATTTGTCTTTATAATATCCGTATCCACCATCCGCCACCTCTGGATTCTGATTGACATAATCGAAATGAATATCGTGCTCTTTGAAATAGGTAATGTATTGTTCAATCTCGATTGGATAAGAGCATGTATACAAAATCCTGACAATGTCCTTGCGCCTGCTTAAATGCTGCATCACTTCTTTGGCATGAGGATAGAACTCACGGCTGATGTCGTCTCGCGTGTAATTTGGTTTTAGAATAGTTCCATGAATATCGAAGGCCCAATACGTTTTAGGCCAGTTCTTTTCTTTTGCATGCTGTATGCAGTTTTCAATCGCTCGAATAATCATAGTTGACTCAGGCTTTTATTGTACATAATATTTTCAATAGCCGTTGCCAGAACAGGTGCACAACTAACAATTTCTACCTTCGGATGATTCAGGGCTTCCATTACTGTATCCGAAATAAAAAGTTTCTCAATTTTTGACTTGCTGAGATTATCCAATGCAGGGCCACTCAAAACACCATGAGTACAATATGCCTTTACAGAGAGTGCCCCATGATCAATCAGTAAATCAGCAGCCTTGCATAAAGTTCCTGCAGTGTCAACCAGATCGTCAATGATGATGATATTTTTGTCCATTACGTCACCGATAATTTCCATACTTGCAACAGCATTTGGCTTTAATCTTTCTTTATTGATGACCACCATGTCGCAGTCCAGGTTCTTTTTGTATTGCTTCATCCGTTTAATACCACCAAAGTCAGGACTACATAAACAGAGATGTTCAATATTTGATTGTTGTATATGACCAAGGAAAAGCTTCATGGAAGAGAGTGGGTCAACCGGGATTTTATAAAATCCTTCGATCGCATTGGTATGCAGATCTAATGTAATGAGCCGGTCCGCCCCCATAAGTTGAATCATATCGGCCACCATACGCGATGAGATCGCAGTTCGTTGTCCGTCCCTACGCTCCTGACGACTATGTGGTAAAAAAGGTAAAACGAGTATAACCTCCCTGGCGGATGATCTTCGGGCTGCATCCACCGTCAGTAATAATTCGAAAAAGTTTTCATACGGCATGTTTACTTTGCTGATCAGAAAAACAATTTGTCCTCGAATGCTTTCATTGAACTTTACGAATAATTCACCATCAGAGAATTTTTCCACCTGTGTGTTGTAAAGAGGCTGACCAAGTTGCGTGGCAATAGCAGTACCAAGTGATTGAGCTGTGCTGGTGGCGTAGAGCTTTGTTGTGTTTTCCATATCAGAATTTAGTAAAGAATGAATTGAAAGGTGTTCACAAATAACTTCAAAGGTATAAGTCTTTTTAATTTTTCAATTTTTAAATACGGTTTCCAGAAAGTCATAACCTGATTCACTTTGCCCGAATTTATTGTTGAGATTTGGAAAAAGAAATAACCGAGATCAATACAACAACACATAAAAAAACCTCTGCAGTCTGACTGCAGAGGTTTTCATTTGACGATGGTTAGCATTACATCCTGGGTTTATAGAAGTGGATTCCTGATATGCCTGCAAACTGTTCACTGTTGTAACCAAACAATGAACGCAAGTAGAATTTGGTGGCCGTTCCAATATTCACCAAGTTTCCATCACCCGTGTATAACACGTTTCGAAGTTTCATGCGCGCTGAAGAGAGCTGAACACCGGCATCAATTACTGCCGTATTTAAACGCTGTAATTCACTCTGTTTTTGCTTCAATCCCTCCAATGACAACTCCGGCTCGTTGGTCTGATACAAGGATTCTGCTGAGAGCGTCTCCACCAGTTTTTCAAAGTGGGTGACCATGCTGGCGAAATCCCGACCGCGGGCTCTTCTGACGGATAGATTCTCGTCAGCCTCTTTCACTTCCGACTGAGCCTTCGGTTTTGAAACGCGAATCCCTTGCAGTTTGCGTATGCTGGCGCGTGCATCCTCGATGGTTAAGGCATGAGCGCCCGAATACTTCAGCGTGCTGTGAATTCGCGAGGCGAGTTTCCCAATGTCCTTGAATACAACTTCGCGATTGTTGGTTGCCCGCTCGTAGGCCGTTCGTGCCTCGTGCGCTTCCGTTAAAACAAGTTGAGCATTGTTTAACAAGGTGGTCAATGCATTCACCTGAAGGTTTTGTTTTCCGGGATTATACTTTCCTCCGTACCCGGTGCAAAAGCTCTTGAGCTGCTCAAAGGCCTGCACGTTTTTTACATGTGACATAACACTGTTGTTTAAAGGGTTATGCACCTATACACGCTGCAGCATGTGCGTTGTTGTATTATTTTAAAGTATTTTAAAAACTATATATATCCGAATGGGCGCAACCCGAAAAACAATGGCACGTTCTGATTCATTTTTCTTTTGTATACCGAAATAGGTCACCCTTATTTTCGACAACATGATGAAAATGAGTGTCGATCAATGGATTTGAGTTTATATACAATGGCGTAGCAAAATGCATTCTTTCAACTCTTGGTTTTAAGATCGTACAGAGTTCGTTGTACTTTTTATGAAGCATCTGTAGCTTTTTTTGAATCACGCGGAGGTTTTTTCAGGGCGAGCGGAGCTTTTTACGAAGTAACTTGTACTTTGCACAGATCGAGCGGAGGTTTTTGCAGAGCGTATGGTACTTTTTACGGAGCAAAAGGAAGTTCTTATGAAGCAAGTTTTACTTTTTACGATGCTTGCTAAGCTTTTTACAGAGTGAGCGGAGGTTTTTGCAGAGCGTGTTGTACTTTTTACAGAGACCGCTGATCTTTTTACAAAGCAAGCCTGGTTTTTTTGTGACTTGCGAGTGAGCAATAAAGGCAACTTTTCAAATGGCATTACCACAATACCAAGTATGCATGCTCCGGAGTTTAGTAGTCTTAGTGAAGGGATGAGAATCTCGGTTGATTAGGTAACAAAAAGAAACCCTCGGGTATCGAGGGTTTCTATACAACACTTTTAATTTCGGTTCTGGGAAGTATTCATCTAAAATATCGGAGAATGATCTGTTATGAAGCGGGTCTTCGTATTTCTTTTTTGGCAGTCGATCCCATCCCCAGTTGGAACTTCCATCCAATAACTTCCAAAGACGATGTCTTCTATCATGGCTGAAGTATCGATTGATTTCATCACGTCTTCCTTCTAGATCCAAATCCTTAACTCGAACCTTGGTTATCATATTGGGTTGTATGCGAAGCACAAAACGCCAGGATTCAATAAAGCGATAAACCTTAACTGGTGTCTTGCTCCGCTTTGGATGTGTAAGTGCCTCATAGAAATAAAGCCTTTCTTGCTCTGTAAATTTCTTACCAAAGAACTCTCCCTCTCCAACCTCACGCAAACTTTGCTCCCAAACAACCTGAATTTTCTTACCTAACCTTCTTCGTTTCCGTTTGAAATCTTTTCGATAGCTCCATTGTTCTGTGTTAATCTTCTCCAGAATTTTTTCGAAAAAGGAAGGTTGCTTTTCTCGTCTGACGTATTCACGCAAAACAAAGAAACGAATAAAACCTCGCTGAACAGGAGGCTTTAACTCCGTCCAACCAAGATTCCATATTGCTTTCCGGATTTCTATTTCTTCTTTATGAAACCGAATCAACTTCTTATCTGCAGCCTTTATTTGCATTTGCCTTTTCGTGCGCGCACTTCTTGTTCTGGTTAATTGTACGTAATCATTTATATCCATAATCCTGTTAATCCTTAGCCATCCGCACAATGCGCGGATGAAATTTTCCTTCCATGTTTACCAATGTCGTTTGGCTCTTCATTACCGATTCAATGTCCTTGTATGCTCCAGGAGCTTCTTCCGGACTACCCCCGATTAATGTAATCTTCTCACGGTCAAGTATCTTTTTCATACTGCTCATCGTGATTGAGTTCTTTGCCTTTTGTCGCGACATCATTCTTCCGGCTCCATGCGCAGCTGAGTTGAGAGCAGATTCATTCCCCAATCCACTCACAATGTATCCGGGCGCTGTCATGCTTCCCGGAATTATTCCGAGTACACCCTTTGCTGCTGGTGTTGATCCTTTGCGATGAACAACATATTCTATGTTATCATGCAACTTTTCCTTCCATGCAAAGTTGTGGTGATTCTCTACTTTCATTACCACTGAAAATCCAAGTGCTTCACATAGATTTTCATGAATGCGATCATGACACGCCTTCGCATATTCGCCAGCCAGATTCATCGAGAGCCAATACTCGTTTCCTGCTTCACTCTCTAAATCAAGCCAGGCTAAGTGCTTTGCTTCTCTCGAAAGTTTACACGTGCTCATGGCAATGTTAGTATAGTGCTGCGCAATGTTAGCACCCAAACTTCGCGAACCAGAATGCGACAAGATTGCTGCATAATTTCCTGCAGCAAGTTGAAGGTTGTTATTTTCTTCAAGCGCCACGATTCCAAATTCAACAAAGTGATTGCCTGATCCCGAACTGCCCAACTGCCTTACACATTTTCCATGCAGGCGTTTTAGCAAATCCGTTTCTCCAAACATTGGGTTATCTAGAATTTCATGATCGTCAATTGAATCAAGTCCTCCGTCATTACCAAAGTGTGTATGGGCATGTAATGCTTTTTTCAATTCATAAGCATGATGCTCCACATAGCTTCCTGGCAAATCCAGAATACTCAACGCCATGCGACAACCAATGTCCATTCCGACACCGTAAGGTATCACAGCATTTCGTGCAGCAAGCACTCCACCAATTGGCAAACCATAACCTTGATGCGCATCGGGCATCAATGCACCTTTCATAGCAATAGGCAGACGCATTGCCAATTCCATTTGCTGGATAGCATTGAGTTCAATGTGTTTGTTTCCAAATACATCAAAGTGTTTTGGTTCATCCTCCAGTTCATAAACCGTGAACGGTTCATTTCCTGTTGATTTCGCCACAAGTTTAAGTGCTAATATTCCCAGTGTTGAGTGGGTTACATACAACTCCGGTTGCTCAAGCACGTGAGCGATTAATTTTAATTTGTCTTCGTTCGATGTATGCTTGAAGGGCCGGTTCATAATGTTTAAGGCAAGGCTTCTGGCTACATCCGATGGAAAACGGATGACGGTTAAGTCCTTTATGTTTAATTTTTGTTTGCTCATGGTTTTTGCACACACCTCATCCCTGGCCCTTCTCCTCTAGGAGAAGGGAACGGTTTACGGCTTGGAGAATAGCTTTCAACTCATGCTTCATGCAAAGCGTGAAACGAAAACTTCTCAGAGCCTGTGCGAGACTTTGTTTTTAAAAATTGAAACTTGAAGTTTTAAATTGGCAACAGCGGGCCTGATCGGGTAAGTGCGCTTACCGTAGCTGTTATTTGGGGATATGTAAACTAAGTACCAACATAATTTCCTCTGTTTAAATTAAACAATATGAGTGAAATGCGTTGCAAATGTAATGTGAGTTTTTGAAAAGACAATCAAGCAGGAAAATATTTATGAATATGGAAGTATTCTAAACAATAAGACCTTAATTCTCAGAATATATCAAAAGCAATTATCGCTGAACATTATTAATGAATGTAAACTCTATGTAATGACACTTAAGGGCGTAGCAACAATGTCTATCGGGCACAAATACAAGTACGGTGTAGTTCTTCTTCATGTTTGAATTATTAATCGACAGAAATACGTTCAAAACTTAAGTGCGCTTTTTAGAAGTTGTTTTTTGGGGGCTTAGTCTTAATAGAATAACATCGTGCGGCCCAAGTTCCGATTTGAATGATTTGGCTGTTGTGTCGATATCTTTCTTCGTCCATACATTACGGATTGTATATGTAATCTTACCGAACGATGCGTCTTGTTTTGAAACTTCCAGATCGCTTACGATTTCATTCATCCAATTCATTTCGACTTTCTGTCCCACGTTCTTACGATTCAAAAAACAGACTGCCCAATCACCATTTTGTAAAGGCTTAAACCAAGTTTCGACACTATCCTTAACGTGATGTCTAAATCCCTGAACACCGAGTTCATCCTGGTCGATGGCAATCGCTTCCTTATTGGTCAGGATAGCGTGGGTCTCTTTAGTCATCTTGGCAATATCATTACCCGCCATCAATGGTGCCGCTAACATACACCACATAGAAAAATGTGCACGATCCTCCAAAACTGTCATGCCATTTCCAACCTCCATCATATCGGGATCGTTCCAATGATCCGGGCCCGCATACTTACGAAGACCATCTTGCATATCTAAAATTTGTAAAACTCCCCATGACGACCAGTCCTTATGTTTATCTTCACAATCAAAGCAGTGGTAGATATCACCTGTCGTTCTCCATAGTTGTCCAACATTTTCAGCCCATGTCCACGGTTTGTTATTTCCCCATTCGCATAAGCTCAATACGATGGGGTGCCCAGCAACATACAAAGCATCCCGCATCGTGGCATAGGCACCCTCTGCCTTGAGTCCTTCCGTATCGCACCAATCGTACTTTAGGAAGTCAATGCCCCAAGAGGCGTACGTAAGTGCATCTTGATACTCGTGTCCCCTGCTGCCAGGTCTGCCACCACACGTTTTGTTTCCCGCATCTGAGTAGATTCCAATCTTCAATCCTTTTAAATGAATGTAATCTGCTAACACCTTCATTCCCGAAGGAAATTTAACTGGATCAGGTTGAATAAATCCCAGGCTATCGCGCTGGCCGTGCCAACAATCATCGATCACGACATACACGTACCCAGCGTCACGAAGACCGGATGAAACCATCGCATCGGCAGAAGCTCTAATCAATGTCTCATCCACATTGCAAGCAAATTTATTCCATGTATTCCACCCCATGGGTGGAGTCCTGGCTAGGTTAGGAAATTTTTGAGCTATCGTGATGTGGGCAATAAAAAGAAGCAATGCGATCGAGTATAATCCTGTTCTCATATTAAAATTTAAGTTAGTCTAGTCATTTTCTTCCACGACACTGGGCATATTTTGCCTATTGTCACCAACATGTTTTGTTTGAATCCCCGCTTTTGAGAAATGATCGTTACGCTTTTTAACTGTTATTCGTCATTTTTAATTTGCTTTATATTCATAGTACGTATGGATGATTATGGTGCTGCAGAATTTTTGAACTATTCGTAGTATACTATTTCCCTTGTGGTGATATCTTGCAAATTGCCATTTATCGTTATCGACATAAAAATCCAATTTCCGCTCTTATCGTATTTATAATCGCGCTTTTGCATCTCACCTTTTTCTCCGTTCGCTAAATATCGTATCCGTTCTATCTCAACACCTGTTTCACTGTAAGCAAAACTCAGTTTGCTTAGCGAATTCTTATCCGAATTAAATGAAATGGTCTCTTTTAATTTTCCGTTATCATGATACGCGTGCGTTACTGTATTCAAAACAGAATCTTGCATTGATAAAGAGACCGTTTCTTCAATCATTTGTTGCTGATTAAAGTGATTTACCTGTCTCCATCTTTGATTAAGTATTGCATCATATTGAACTTCTTCTGTGAGTAAATTTTGGGTGTATTTAAATGAAGTTTCGTGTACAATATCATTATTGGCATCGTATACACTTTCTTTTAATTTATGATCTTCATTATCATATAAAATCACGGATCGGGTGTTTAACGTGCTATCTGATTTATCCGTTATTACAGATGTTACATTTCCCCTGCTATCATACCCGTAGATTGACACATATGAAAGGCTATCATCCAGTATGTAGCAGTAAAGCTTGTCTTTAAGATTATCATTTCGATACTTGAAGACCCATTTTCTTATCAGCGATTTATCAGGATTATAAGATGCCTGTTGTGAAACAAATCCGTTCTCTCTAAATAAAATAGTGGTAAGATATTTACCACTTTCTGAAAACTTAACTTCTGAAAGTGATTTTACATTTCCTTTTAAATTCCAACGTTCCCAATCACTGTCGGGATTATTTACGTAATGCTTTCCACAGGAAATTAAAAAAGTTAGCAGCATTATGAATACATATCCAGAGGATCTACGATCACAGCACAAAATGTAGAGTCTGTTTATTCCGTTGATTAACTGTGAGAATTGCATGTGCCTACGTTTAATAAATAAGTAGCTATCACCTGACAGTGATAGCTACTTTAACTAACCAAATTCTAACAAACAACATATTAACCCAATTTCTACTAATAGTTAAAGCCTTTGCGCTTAAACATTGAAATTTCGTACTGCTTATAATTATGAACTGCTAATTCATCATCCGTCATTTTAGTAAAGTGATACTTGCCGGATGTTGGCCATGGGAACGTTACTCCTCCAATGGTTTCAATGGCTGAATAGGTATTGCCATTTATAGTGTATGGAGTTATCACATTGAAGAAGCCCTTCACTATACTGCCATCCGGTTTTTTCCAGTGAAAATTGGCAGCTCCCTGAAGGTCCATATACACCTCATCGGTAAGTGGCTTTGCACTCTGTCCATATTCCGATTCAGTCATTGTCCACCACGTTGGAGCCAGGCAATCTTCAGGGCCATTTCCTGCAATCTTTCCTGACGGAAAATCAAGCGCCCAAACCCAAGTCTGACCAGCCCCACCGTTAGTCAATGCCTTCCAGGCAGGATCTGAATCAAAAAAAGCATCATCATTTTCTGCGATCGTAAAGGTTACTGAATCCGTAATCGTACCTCCTGCGCAAAAAGCTGTATACTTCATCTTAAAAGTTCCTGCAAATGGAATGTAAATTTCATCCTGCATTTTGTTCGAAAAACCAGTTCCCCAATCCCAATACGGCAATGCACCTTTCGTTTTGCTTTCCAAAATTATAGTATTGGAACCTGCAGTAGGCTGTGAAACTGAAAAGTCTAACTGATCAGCACTCAGTATTGGCCCCAAACTTTCCCTGTCTTCAATGGTTTCACATGCTGAAAGCAATGTCAAACACATCAGTATATAAAATATTTTTTTCATTCTCATTTCGTTAAGAGTTAAAACTCATACATGTATTCGCCCGGGTTTGTCCATCCCGGATTTTGCTTCAGTGCATTTGACAAATCAATCTGATCCTGCGGAATCATGGTAAACCCTCCGGTAGCCCTTACTCTGTTCGGTATGTTAGTGAAGAGTGTCGGTGTTCTGTCTTGATCAATAGTGGTTTGAACACCTTTATTGAAGATTGTAGCACCGGTTTCATTTTGATGAATTATCTCACCCGCTTCAACACCATACCAACGAAGCAAATCCCAATATCGAATTCCTTCAAAAGCCAATTCGTATCTGCGCTCGGTCTTGATGTTATCCAGTGTTGGAGGAACAGACGCTAAACCAGCTCTGGTTCTAATCAAATCCATGTAAGATTGAGCATTCGGGCTACCCAGTT
>JBDTTT010000162.1:0-11413 GCA_039930485.1 Chryseolinea sp. | reverse complement strand
ATATTGCATTAAGTTCAAAACGCTGAAAGATATAAGCATTGATATACTTGAAGCGGCAATACGATATGGGGTTGATGCTACGAACGAATAAAAATCTAAAGGGCAAAAGTTACTGACGAAAAACAACGAACGTCTAACATCGGTTGAGTTTAGTAATGAAGGATTGTCGAAAGCAATTGAATACCGAAAACATTCGGGATGCTTAAACAATGAAATAATCAATGGTGGGTTCTGTTTAAGTTTAAATATTTATCTTCGTTCAACGCTCAGTTAACGGTGGACGGATTCGGTTTTGTAAACCTACCATTGCTACTGTGCTAATGTTACCCTCAAGAGCACTAAAGAAATAATGACAATAAAACTCGCCAAATACATTTCTGTTTTAGGACATCCTCTCTTAACAATTCCATTAGTCCTTATTGTAGCGCTCTTTAATTTTGAAGAACCAAAAAGGGCCTTGTTTATTTCATTGTTGATTGTTGGTGGAATATTTATTCCACTTACTATCAAAATGTACAATGGAACCAAAGATGGCACGTACACTAATTTTGATATCTCCGAGAAATCGCAAAGGCAATCGTGGTACTTCTTCGCGCTGGCATTGCTGGCAATCGTTACGATTGTATTGTTCGTAACCAATCAATCAAGAGTGTTGTGTTTGAGTATGTTGTTTGCCTTTATACTTCTGCTCACATCACAACTGATGAATTATTATATTAAAAGTTCCCTGCACGTTTCGTTAAATGTTTTCCTGGCATTTTCAATATTGCCGATGAGTTTGGTGACAGGAATAGTTCTTTTTGTTTTTGTAATTCTTATTTCGTGGTCAAGGTTAGCGTTAAAAAGGCACACGCTTAAGGAAATTCTTGCTGGCGCTTTCATTGGATTCGCTGTTGGAATTTTATTGTTACTGATTAATACGCGAACAATTTTTTAGTAGTCTTCCGTGCTGAGGATATTGTAAAGGGAGGTGAATTAAAGATAATACTGGTTTTGGCTATTCGATTTGTTTACCTATTGCTTTGCGAATTGAATCGCGTTGATTTATCGCATCAGTATCCTGTGGATCAAGTTTACTGGCAATAGCAAATTCACCTTCAGCTTCCTTTAATCTTCCCTGCTCTGAAAACAGAAGCCCTAAATTGTAATGGGCGCGAATATTTTTTGGATCAAGTGTAACGGCTTTTTGATAGGCTCGCTCTGCTTCGTTCTTTTTGCCTACCTGATCGTGAAGGTTGCCTGAATTAATGTAAGCAAGTACTTCAATCGGGTTTAGTTGAATGGCATTATCAAATTCTTTTTCAGCCTCTTTGGTTTTGCCTACACTGGCAAGATAGATTCCATAAGCAGTTAATATGGATGCGCGCTCTTTGGTATGATCCGCTCCTTTTTGCAGATGAAGCAGAAATTGAAAATCAACTTCTTCCAAACCTTCCGGAGGTTTGCTTCCCCATACCGGATCGAGGTAAATAAGATTTACTTTGGCTTGCAATCGTTTCACTTCAATATCCAGTCGCTTCTCTTCAGATAGTTCGTATGCTTTTGTGAAAGCCTCTTCCGCCATTGTATAATTTTCCTCTTTCACAAAATCATCTCCTATGGCTACATATTGTTGAATTACTTTTCTTGACTGATAACGATCCCACTGATCCTGCAATGAAGGAATGAAAAAAGCTAGGATCATCACAATCGCTCCACTGGCACTCACCAGAAAGGGCCAGAGTTTTTTAGTTATGAATACTTTTGTTTTGGTTTTTTCCATAGACTTACAATCTGTTTCCACAGAAATTTTACCTGTTATTCTTTGTCATCTTCCGGATCTTCATCCTCTACTTCTTCTACTACTTCTTCTTCCGTTGTCTCTTCATTCTCTTCATCGCCCGCTGCCTTAGCAAAGGATGCAAACCATCCACCTGTTGAAATCAATTGCTCTGGTGAACCTTGCTCCAGAACTTCTCCTGCTGAAAGCACAATAACATGATCGGCATCACGAACCATAGAATACCGATGGGCAATAATAATCACTGTATTTTCCTTCCGGATTTGATCTACGGTTTTCTTTATTTCCGCTTCTGTTGCATAGTCAAGATTAGCAGTTGCCTCATCGAGCACGAGAATGCGTGATTGCGAAACCAGTATGCGTGCAATCTGAATTCGTTGTCTTTCGCCAACAGAAAGTCCCATACCACTTTCGCCAACCAATGTTTGCAATCCTTCTGGCAATCGTTGCAACGTAGCCTCCATTCCTGCAGACTGTGCTGCCTTGCGCACTTCGTCATCAGTGGCTTCAGGGCGTTTGTACCGGATGTTATCGGCCAGCGTTCCACGAAAGACTGCGCCATCAGCAGCTACCATTCCGATTTGTCTCCGTACGGCAGAAGGATTTTGCAGGGTGAGGTTTTCCCCGTCAATCAAGATCTCTCCACGGGATGGTTCAAAAAGTTTCAATAACAAATCTACTGTAGTCGTTTTTCCTGCACCGGATGTACCAACAATAGCCGTTACTTTTCCGGGTTCCAGTGTGAACGAAATTCCTTTCAATATCTCACGCTCAGGCGTATAACCAAAATGTACTTTTTTAAATTCTACTTTTCCTTTCTTTATCTGTAGTTCGTCTCCTGAACGCTCTTCCACACCGTTGTCTAACAACTTAAACGCACGTGAAATCGAGGCTACGTTCTGCTGGAGGTTTACCCATAAACTTGCCAGCGAATCGATTGGTGCGTAGAGGCGATCCAGGTATGTCACAAACATCACTACGTCACCGGGTGTAAGTTTATGTTCCAATGTGAGGTAGCCACCATAGCCCAGCACCAACGCAGTTGAAATCTGCGTGAGCGCATTTTCCCAGAATACATATTTGTTGGCGAGTTTCGAACGGTTAATGTATTCTGAATACGCTTCGCCTGAAATCTTTCGAAGATTCTCTGCTTCCCTATTTTCCGCACCCGATAGCTTTACTGTTTTTATTCCGCTGAGCGCATCCTGCATTCGCGATGATACATCTTCCCATCGTTCGTAATATGTAGCGAGTCCTGTTTCTAATTTATTGGCTGACCGCCACGCGATCAACAGGTAGAAAGGTATGATCGCGATCGAGAGCAACGTTAGGGTAACATTTTGCCAAAACATGATCGCCAGAATTCCGGCCAGGCTGATGAGCTCTGGAAGAATCTCCTGAGAAAAACCATTCACAACACCCGACACTTCTTCCGATTGATTGACTTGTTTTGCGATGGCAGCACTTGATCGCTTACTAAAAAAGTCAAGCGGAAGTCGCAGAACGTGAACAAATGTATTTTGTATAAATCGTTGCTCCACTAAACATGAAAGTTTCACATTTAGATTTTCTCCCAGGAGCGTGAGTACGTAACCGATCACATTTACCAGGAAGATAAGTGCCACTGCCCAGAGAAGTGTTTCGACAGCCTGTTCTGGAGAACGGACAGCAACATGACCTTTACGATGAGGTTCTTTTATTTTTTTCTGTGGGGAAATATTTTTTTTCGTATGAGATTGTGAAGCGACTTCATTCGTATTATCGGACTGTGCACGGTTCTCATCATTAGCTTGCCCAACAAATAAACCTGTTACATCATTAATTGCTTCCCGGTAAATTAAGGGCTCTATAAGATTGGAACCTGTACTCAGTAACCCAATAAAAACAACGAGCAGAAATTTTCTTTTGTGAGGTATGATTAACTTAAAAATGTGAACCCATACATTTTTTTTAGAATTCTGATTCATCTCAGCTTAGTGTTAATGTGGTGAAGGTTCTTGGCAATGAAATAGCACTCCTGTTGAGCAATGAAATAACGGTTTGGAAAGATGCTTCGTTTCTGCTTACCTGTAATCTAATTCAAGTTTAATACAGGTCTAATGTGTATATCCATTACTTTAATAAACCACTATCACTTCGGAACAGTTTCTACGTTTTCGTGGCACAACATAAAGCTTCAATGTTCCCTTCTACTATTTTCCTAAACGTATTGTCCAGATCAAAAAGAAATTGATTAGAAAAGAATGTGGACGTAGGGATAGAGTCAAAGTTAATGACAACAGGAATTGACTATTCTTAACGATAGCCTGACTCAATTGTCAGGAATGGAAAGGAGCATCAAGAAAGTGCAGACATGACGACTTTGTCAGAAACTTCGTTTACATTGATACGGGTTTTAAGACGCTGATTTCTAAGCTACAGGAAACTAAGAAGCTTAGGCAATCTCAAACAAAGGTGAGCTGCCAATCAAAAAGCTCTTTTTTAAGAAAGAAACTTCGTTCAATGGCTATGGATTGATAGAGGCGTGTGGCTTCGTTGAACAGTGTTATCTCAGTTTCCAGGAAATGCGATTGATTGAAATACTGAAGATCTTTTGAAATATACTCTTCCAGTTTTTTTCGATCTTCTTCAGTAAAAAATGCAGCACTGCTTTGATCGTCCAGTATTTTTTTGAGACGTTCTTTAATTGGTTTCTCATTTAACCTTAACTGGTTGGCAACAGCATGGGCTTTCTCGAATGTTACTTGCTGGTAAAATATCGGATCAATAATCGATCGAATGTCGATATACCTCTTCATATCTTCATCGCTTTCCTTCGCTACGAAAAACATCCTTTTATAATCTTCCTTCATCTTCTCTCTCTGACCGTGCTTACTTGCTTTGTGAATAAAAAATGCAATTAACTGTTTATCGGTTTTATTCAGTGATGCTTCCGCTTCTTTGAGCTCATTTTTTAATGACGTGATCAGGGGTTTAACTTCACTGGATTTGTATTTCTTCCCATCAAACTCAAAAGTCGTAATGCGCAAAGCGTGTTGTTCAACTGTCTCCAATGTGTGAATATCGGTTTTAAGTCCTTCAATAGTATAGGTAAGTCCTAAAGCGTATTCTGTTAAAATTTCTTCAAGAGTGTTTGTGGTACAATTCAATATATCATTTTCAATTTCAGATATGTCAAAGGCAGCGATGTTCCGCGCGTTAAAGAAATTTTTGTATCGCTTGTTTAAAGAATATCTGGAAGCCTCTGCAAAATAGCGTTCACGAAATGAAGTTATATCCAGTTTATCTGGTGCTTTGTTAAAAGTAACGGTGCTATAGATTTTATCGGTCACCTTCTGCTGCAAGGCTTCTGCCTGTTGAAATAATACCCATGCAGAATCGTGTACAGTTTCGGTGAAGATGTTGAGTTTGTTCAAATGAGCTTCACGATCGTCTGTGCTGGGATGAGAAGCCCATTGGTTTTTAATAACCACGCGTGTTTTATTGACATGTGCAAAAGACTTAGCCGTTACCTGGGGCAACCCATGTTGAAGTGCGAGTCCGTGGTCCTCTGCAAAATGCTTCATAATCTCGACATGTTGCGGGTAAAGATTATCCGGCTTCAGATTTTGCTTATACCAATCATTGTAATGACCAAACAATTTATTGTAACACGCATCAGCGACTTCCAGCCTTCGAAGGGAAGTAACCAAGTGGTCCGATCCACTTACATATGCAGCAACTGCATCAGCATGGAATTCCATTTGCCGAGACAAGCTCATGTAGTTTTTATTAATAACCGTATAAACTTCTTTTAATATACCCTGTATGCCCTGTACAATACCGGAGGTGAGCATGGCGAAAAAGGCAAAGTATCCGTGAATGTTACCCCAGCTCTCCAGGGTTTTCGCGTAGTCATCATTGTCATAGAGCAAGTTGTAAATGACTTGATTTACATTGTAAACATAACTTCCAAGCTTCATACTGCGCTGTGAGAAATGACCAAATTCATGTGCAAGGATAGCTTTGAATTCGCTAAGGTTAACGGTATTGACAAGCCCGAGGCCGATCTGCAGATTTTTGCGAACGGGAAAGAACATGCTCCAAAAACTGGAGTCATAAAACACACAAGCATTTACGTCTGCAGAGAGATAGATTCTTTTAGGAAAGGGCGCCTGTGTTTCTTTTGTTAAGGTTCGAACAAAGTTGAAGAGTTCGGGTTGATCTTTTTTCTTTATTTCAATCAGGTGTGATCGATCCGTTGTATTGCTTTTAAACAGAAACTTCAGCAAAAAGAAAATAACCATTCCTCCAAGTCCGATAAGACCAATGCCGATCATGAGAGTGGCAAAGCCTGGCCATGCACCGATTAGCATAATTCCTCCGTAGCCACACAAAAGTGAAAGGGCAATGGCTCCGGTCATGAGAATGACATACAATCCAATAAAAAGAAAAATAGAGCCCAGGACCTTCGTTACTTCTTGTTTAAAAGCAGAAGAGGGTTGAACAACCCGCTCATCAATATTTTGTGGTCTGGCTGGATAGTTAACGGATGCAGTAGGCATAACTCTGTTTTAAATGTGCCTCAAAATAGTATTTTATTTAAACCAAAAAAATAATGATCACCAATCTTAAGAACGCTGATCATTAGAAAAATAAAATACAATTAGCTTAAGCGATCCGCTCAATATCAGCGCCCAACTTCCTCAAGCGCTCATCAATGTTTTGATAGCCGCGATCGATCTGATCAATATTCGAAATTTCACTTACGCCACTAGTTGAAAGTGCAGCGATCAATAAGGATACACCTGCACGAATATCAGGAGAAGCCATCTTGATGCCTTTCAACTGATACTTACGATCCAATCCAATAACGGTAGCGCGGTGTGGATCACAGAGTATAATCTGTGCGCCCATGTCAATCAATTTATCAACGAAGAACAATCTGCTCTCAAACATTTTCTGATGAATGAGTACAGTTCCTTTTGCTTGCGTTGCTACTACTAAGACAATACTTAATAAATCAGGAGTGAACCCAGGCCATGGTGCATCAGCAATAGTAAGAATAGAACCGTCAATAAACGTTTCAATTTCATAACGCTCTTGTGATGGAACGTGAATATCATCTCCACGAAATTCCATTTTAATACCAAGTCGTCTGAAGATTTCCGGAATAATACCCAGCATATCAACACGGCAATTCTTAATGGTGATTTCAGATTGTGTCATAGCAGCTAAGCCAATGAAACTTCCAATCTCAATCATATCGGGTAACATGGTGTGTTCCGTTCCTCCAAGTTTCGTTACACCTTCAATAGTGAGCAAGTTCGAACCAACGCCTGTAATCTTTGCACCCATGCGATTGAGCATCATACAAAGTTGTTGCAGATACGGTTCGCATGCTGCGTTGTAAATAGTAGTCTTGCCTTTTGCCAACACTGCGGCCATCACAATGTTCGCAGTTCCGGTTACGGATGCTTCATCGAGCAACATGTAGCAGCCCGTCAATGACGTGGCATCGATATGAAATAAATGTTCTTCTGAATCGAAATTGAATTTGGCTCCGAGTTTTTGAAATCCCAAGAAGTGCGTATCCAATCTTCTTCTTCCAATTTTATCGCCACCGGGTTTGGGTAATGTAGCTTTTCCAAAGCGCGCTAGGATTGGACCGAGCAACATTACGGATCCGCGAAGCGCTGAAGCTTTCTTGCGATAGGCATCTGATTCTAAAAACACTGTGTTGAGTGTAGCGGCTGTAAAGCGATATGATTCAGGTCCGAGCTTTTCTACTTTGCTGCCTAAATCACCCACCAATTCGATGAGCTTGTTCACATCCACAATATTCGGGATGTTATGTAGAGTGATAGGTTCTGCTGATAGTAAAGTAGCGCTGATGATTTGTAGCGCTTCGTTTTTAGCGCCTTGCGGAATGATTTCTCCTTTTAACTTTTTTCCGCCACGGATTTTAAAAATGCTCATCTATAAAAGTAAAGTTTGATACGTGATTCAAACCTCCAAGTAAATCATTTTCTGGTGATGTAACAACTTCGAAAAGATAGATCACTTATGGCGCTAAATGAGCCTTGAACCGACTGAGTGAAAAGGTTGCAAGTTGTAGGTTACCGGTAACTGGCAACCGGTAACTGATTAAGAATCTCTTCTTCTCGGACGGAAGTTGTTATTGCGATTGTTGTTGTTCTTGTTAAACGGACGATGATGTCCGCCACCACCCTGACCACCTTGCTGACGCGGATTGTTTCCACCTTGTCCTCCTTGTGGTCTTGCATTGTTGGTTTTTCTTTCGCGGTATAATTTCTCGAATAGGTTTTCTTCCCGCACTTTTTCGATGGTCATATTCAATGCGCCACCCGACATTACATTGATGTCGCGAAGAATAACGGAGTCATCCAAAATTTCTTTGTTCCAGTTTCCGTAGAAGGTCTTCATCAGCTTACCTAAGTAGATGATGGCATCTTCACGTTCTTGTGCATCTTCTATTTTAAGGGCTTCCTTCACCAGCTTCTCTACGTTCTTTCCATAGTGTCTGTATTTCAGATCATTCTTTGGATACTCCATGCGCAGTGGCTTCTTGAAAAGAATGTCGCGATCCGGCACAGGATAAGGATTGTTTACATCCAGATCAAAGTCGGCCATGATGTACAGATCGTCCCAAAGGCGCTGTGGATTTTCCGGTTGCTCGGCTATAGTAGGAGTAAGTTGCTTGATGAGTTCAATGAGGGTGTACGCCAGTTCGGTGCGTTTTTCTTTGCTCGGCTGATTGCGAATGTATTGAATCAGGTTCTGAACATTGCGGCCGTATTCTTTCAAAATAATGCCAACGCGCTGTGAGTTATATTCTCCGATCATGGTAAATGTGTTCTAATGATTAAAAATGTGTTGTTGTAGCGAATGCTGAATGCATGTAATTGTGCTAAGAGCCAGAACGCTTGATGAACTTTAAGTCCAGCAAAGCTAACCAATAAGCCTAATTCACCAAAATCAGTTTTCTACAATTCGAATCTTGGCAAAACTCAACAATAAGGTCTTTTCACCCACATCGCTGAAATTGATCTTGGCTTTCCGGTCTGACCCGCTATTATCCATATGGAGTACCATTCCAAAACCGAATTTTGGATGCTCTACCTTCATTCCTTCTTTTAGGGAAGAGGTATCGCTTGGAGCAAAATCTGCCGGGGCTTTATAGCCAGACGGTTTATTTACTGGCTGTGCCTGGGTTTTCTTCACACTGCTCACCAGCTTCTTCGCATACAAACTGCTTGGCGGTGGTGTTGATTCCAAACCGATGAATTTGGTGCTTACCTTTATGAAGGCTGGATCAATATCATCCAGGAAACGGCTTGGTTCACAATTTTTCAACCGACCGAAGCGGTATCTACTAAGTGCGTATGAAAGAAATAATTTCTTCTGCGCACGCGTAATGGCCACATAAAAAAGCCTACGCTCTTCTTCCAACTCCGCACGACTGCTCAACATCATCTGAGAAGGAAATAAATCTTCCTCCATACCCACGATGTAAACATTGTGAAACTCCAATCCCTTCGCCATGTGGATGGTCATAAGTGTAACTGTGTCAGGATCGTTGTCTTTATTTTGATCTTGTCCAGTGACAAGCGATACTTCCTGAAGAAACGATCCCAACTTTTTATCCTCACGTTCCGGATCTTCTACAAATTCTTTGATGGCGTTCAGTAATTCCTGAACGTTTTCATAGCGGCTTAATCCCTCAACGGTCTTGTCCTCATATAGATCGCGTAACAATCCTGATCCTTTTGCAATTTCAAACGCAGCATCATACGCATCCTTCTTTTCGATCTCAACATTGAAACGTTTGATCATCGAAACAAAATCATCGATGGGTGTAGCAGCACGTCCACCAATAAACGAATTGGCATTTTGCAATACTTCCCAAATGGAAATGGCATGATCGTTTGCTGCCACCACGACTTTATCAATTGTAGAATCTCCGATACCTCGCTTTGGTAAGTTGATGATTCTTCTGAATGATGCCTCATCTTGCTGATTGATAGCAAAGCGCATGTAGGCCAGCAAGTCTTTAATTTCTTTGCGTTGATAAAACGATAATCCACCAACGACTTTGTATTTGACATTCATTCTGCGCAACGCTTCTTCAATGGCGCGCGACTGACTGTTGGTGCGATACAACACAGCGAAGTCACTAAACTTTAATTGATGCTGCATCTTTTCTTCAAAGATGGAGTTGGCAATTAATCTACCCTCTTCATTATCCGAAACGGCTTTAATCAGTTCGATGAGATTGCCTTCTTCATTTTCGGTCCAAACATTTTTAGGTAACTGTGCTTTGTTTCGTTTGATAACCGAGTTGGCGGCACTTACAATATTTCCGGTTGAGCGATAATTTTGTTCGAGCTTGATAATTTTTAAATCCGGATAATCGCGCTCGAAGTTTAAGATGTTGGTAATGTCGGCTCCGCGGAATGCGTAGATACTTTGTGCATCATCGCCCACCACACAAATGTTTTGACGTACGGCCGCCAGTTTACGAATGATAAAGTACTGGCATAAGTTGGTATCCTGAAACTCATCCACCAATACATATTGAAAGCGCTGTTGATATTTGTTCAGCACTTCAAGATGTTCCTTGAAAAGTTTATCGGTGTTGAAAAGTAAATCATCAAAATCCATTGCGCCCGATTTAAAACAGCGCATGGCATACGCACGATAAATCTTTCCAATCTCCGGACGCAGGTTTGCGATATCATCACCCGTAATTTCCGGATTGGCCATGTATTCCGCCCAACCGATCAATCTGTTCTTGGCTGCAGAAATTCTATTATAAACCGTGTTAACTTTATAGGTAGCATCATCCAGTCCCATTTCTTTCACTATGGTTCGGATGAGCGACTTTGAATCGTCAGTATCGTAAATGGTAAAGTCAGAGGGATATCCGAGGTGCTGCGCTTCTGCCCGAAGAATGCGGGCGAATACGGAGTGGAATGTTCCCATCCACAGGTTGCGCGCATCGTGGCCCATTACCTTTTCAATCCGCTCGCGCATTTCTTTGGCGGCTTTATTCGTAAAGGTGAGCGACATGATGTTGAAGGGATCAACACCTTTGCCCATCAATTGAGCAATGCGATACGTCAATACTCTTGTCTTTCCTGATCCCGCACCGGCAATCAACATGCACGGTCCTTCTGTATTGATAACAGCCTCTAACTGGGGCTCATTCAAACTCGCTAAATAGTCCATCATAACGGGTGCAAATTAAACTACATCAATGTGTGAATAATACATTGTGCAATTTTTTGTTTGTAATTTTCTCTACCACTAAAATTCCATTTACCTTTAACCACTGAACACGAACATTCAACTTCGAATCTGGAACTTTGAACTTTAAACCTGGAACTAATAATTCAAAACAACTTTACACCGATGACGGTTTCAGCATTACAGCAACAGAATCCTGGTTTAAAGTAAAGGTTCAACTACTCCTTAGTTACATCCAGTCCTTCACCGTTAATGTATCCGGCAAAGCAGACGAAATCGTGTTTGTCGATCTTTTTTCAGGAAGCGGTTTATATTCCATCGGACATCAAAAAGAAATTTTTCAAGGTACCTGCCTGGCTTCGTTAGATGCTGATCTGCCCATAA
>JBDTTT010000161.1:0-11418 GCA_039930485.1 Chryseolinea sp. | reverse complement strand
CTGTCCCTGTAAAGGTGAACGTTACATTCGGTAACGGTGAGCCTGAACAAACTGTCCCCCCGCCACTTGTTACTGCAGTGGGTAATGGAGCTATATTGACGATAACAACCCCATTCATGTTGACTGGAGTACATGCTCCATTAACCGCCCGAACGGCTAAGACATCACCATTGGCAAAAGAACCTGAAGGAATAGTTAATGTAATGGGTCCGCCAGTACCGGCTTGAGAAATCCCGGAAGGAACTCCGTTTATTACAACTTCGTAAGTAACAGGAGCAGCTTGTGTAGTGTTTAAACTTATTTGAGCATTCCCCCCCGTACAAACAACCAAAGGAGATGCTGTCGTAACATTCTGAATTGCCGGAGACGGATCTGTTAAAGTAATTGGTGCCAGTGTTCTGAAACAGTTTGTCCCGTTATCAAAAACAGTTACGTTGTATGTTCCTCCCGCTAGTCCCGAAATATCCTGAGTCGATGCGGTAAATCCATTTGGTCCAGTCCATGCATACGTATAACTCAGTGTTCCACCGGAAGCATTAATATCAATTGAACCATCCGGTGTGGCACAACTGGAATTGTTAACTGATGAGTTTAATGAGGCAGATAAACCGGAAGAAATCGAAAATATAGTTACGAAAAAGGGTGTACTCCCATCAGCATCCTGCACAATAACTAAGTAGCTTTTACCACCTACTGTTCCCGGCAGCCCTGTAATGGGAACAGGCACTCCCACAGTAGCGTTAATTGGCCCTGCATCAGGCGGACCAAACACAAATACCCTCAAAGGAGGAGTATTGGCTGAAGTCACTAATACTTCAAACGAACCATTTGCCAAACCATCGCACGCGTCTTTCTTATTTTGAACTGTGAAGACCGGTTGAGCAAGAGATGTTGCAGCGCAAAAAATAAACGCGCCAGTCAGTAGGAAAAGTATTCTCTTTATTTTCATTTGACTTAGTTAGCCTCTACTTTAATCCTTTTATAAAATGGGCACCGGTCCGTCCTGCCTTCATCGGTAATCACCAAATCATACTCTCCGGGAGCCAATTTTTCTACCTTATTCGATTTCGATTTTCTGATATTACCTTTAGAGTCAACAATATGAATCTTATAATCACCGTTATCATCGAAAGTGATTTGAACAGATGACGATGTGCTGGCAGGTTCTTTTATGAATTCAACTTTAGCATTAATCTCCTTGCAAGAGGATTTTTGCTGTGCGTAAATCGGTACTGCTAGTCCAAGCAAGCAACCCATTAATAGAAATCTGGATAATCTCATCTCAAGAAAATGTTGAAAAACCGTGCTTATACATAAACCTCAAAAAAAATTTGTAACCCATGTCTTTGTATGTATAGATCAATAGTTACAATTATCAGTTCAAAAAATAGGTCTCATAAAAAAATCAGAACTATGAAAAACCACTCAATAATAATAAAAAAATCAATATCTACGTTGTAATACCTCACTTAATACAAAGGCTTTCTTAAAACCATCCGGGTCTTTTAACTCTTTCAAATAGTCGTTTAAGAGATTGGATTGAGTATCTTCCTCAAACACTTTGAACTTCCCAAACTTCATATCCGTATCCTTCAGTTTCAATGTGTCTTCTAATGATGGCCTGTTAAAAGCCTGTCTTTTGGCCTCTTCATAGGTGTCGTAAAATGCTTTATCCTTCTTTCTGTAATCACTGCTGACATCTTCCAGGTCTTGCTCCTCTTCCTTCAAATCATCGTCATAGTCAACATATTCTGACTTTGCGGGTTGGAAAACGGGTTTGGCTGGTGCTTTCGCTTCCGTTATCTCTCTCAACAGCTCTTCGAAGGTAAGTCCCTTCTGCGGAGCAGCAGGTTGAGTCTCTCCCTGACTGCTGAATCGTCTTTCAGTTTTTGGTTGCTGGGGAGCACTGGGCGCTGCTTGACGTTTCTTCAAGGCACGACTTATCAGGTAAATTGCACCACCAATAACATAAATCCAAATTTGTACATCACGCATACCAACAAATTTAATAAAAATCATCAATTGTGCGAATGCGGCTACTTTTCAACCTTAATTGCAGTGACCGTCAAGACAATAGTGATGAGGTCAATTTTTATTTTGATAGGATTCAATCAGTCTCTTATCTTTGCCCACTTCTTTAAATCCGATACTTAGGAAAACTGCATTCCAAGGGACTTAAGGAGCATTTTTTACGTTTTTCACAACCACTACATAAGCATGCAATTAGCGAAGCTGGAGATTAAAGGATTTAAGAGTTTTGCCGACAAAATCGTGATCAACTTTGACGAGGGGATTACGGGTATTGTGGGGCCAAACGGATGTGGTAAGTCAAATGTTGTTGATTCGATCCGTTGGGTATTGGGTGAGCAGAAGACCAGTGCGCTGCGATCGGAGAAGATGGAGAACATCATCTTTAATGGAACCAGTCAGCGGGGTGCACAACAAATGGCGGAGGTTTCACTCACCATTAACAACACGAAAAACATTCTCCCTACTGAATATTCTCAGATCACCATCACCCGTAGATTATACAGATCGGGTGAAAGCGAATACTTATTGAATGGTGTTACCTGCCGATTGAAAGACATCACCAATTTATTTCTTGATACCGGTGTGGCATCAAACAGCTATGCCATCATCGAGTTGGGTATGGTGGATGATTTGTTGAACGACAAGGACAATAGTCGCAGAATGCTGTTCGAAGAAGCTGCCGGTATTTCAAAATTCAAAAAGCGCAAGAAAGAAACCCTTAAGAAGTTAGAAGATACGGATACCGATCTTGAACGTGTAGAAGACTTATTGTTCGAGATCGAGAAGAATATGAAAAGCCTGGAGAAACAGGCTAAACAAACCGAGACGTATTATCGAATTAAAGAAGAATACAAGGAAAAGAGCATTCATCTTGCCAAGGTGGTAGTGAACAAACAAAACGATAAGTTCACCATCATCAATAAACAGATTGAAGAAGAGAACGATAGAAAGATTGCCCTTGGAGCTGAGATTGCCGAGAAAGAAGCGTCTATTGAAAAGGCAAAAGCAGAGTTAATTCTCAAAGAGAAAACGCTTTCAACCAGACAGAAGTCGATTAATGAATTTGTATCGAAGATCAGACAATACGAAAGCGAAAAGCAAATTAAGAACGAGCGCTTAAAGTATTTGAACGATCGCGCAAACAGCTTACGCGATCAGATCGACCTTGATAAGAAAAGTAATGAGCGTGCACGTTTCAGTGTTCAAAGTTTAGAGAACGAGAAAACGGCAGCTGAAGAAAAACTAACAGAGATCAATCAAAAACTTGATCATCTGAAGACTGAATACGAAGAACAAAAATTAAAGACTGCATCCTTACAAGCAGAGTCAGACGGCATTCGTCAGATTCAGCGTGAACGCCAGGAAGAAAGCTTCCAGGTAAATAAAGGTATTGAGATCCGCGAGATCCAGGTTTCATCTTTGAAGCAGGAATTGGAGCGTACAGCATCGGATACCAGCCAACAAAGTGCAAGCCTTGTTGAGTTCGAAAAGAAATTGGTTGAACTTCAAGGTCATATCGCTGGCAAGACAGAAGAACTTGATTCATTAAAGAAAGAAGAAGACGAAGCGCAAACACGCATGTCAGGTTTAGAGAAAACCATCGACATGATTCGCGAAGAGATGAATGTAACAAGCCGTAAGCTTGATGCCCGTCAGAACGAATACAACCTTACTAAATCGTTAGTAGAAAATCTTGAAGGATTCCCGGAAGCAATTAAATTCCTTCGCAAGAAGGTTGGTAAGAATGCTCCTCTCCTTTCCGATATTCTTACCACGTCAGAAGAATACAGAGTGGCGATTGAAAATTACCTTGAGCCATACTTGAATTATTATATTGTTGATCATGAAGCTGAGGCTTATGAGGCAATCAATATTCTAAGTGATGCTTCAAAAGGTAAAGCGCACTTCTTTATCCTCGATCGTTTCGAGCGTTTTGAACCCACAGAAGCAAAACTGTATCAGAACGCTTTCCCGGCAACACAAATCATTGAGTACGATCAGAAGTATCGCAGGCTCATGTCGTACATACTTGATAAGGTATACATCTATGAAGGTGATGTAAAGAGCATTCCATTCGATGATAACAATACCTTTATCACGAAGAGTGGAAAATTAACCCGTAGAAGATTTAGTATTTCCGGTGGTTCAGTTGGATTGTTTGAAGGAAAGAAAATTGGTCGCGCGAAGAACTTAGAGAAGTTAGAGAAAGAGATTAAAGAACTTTCAGTTAAGCTGGATCAGATCCGCACAAGCTTAGTTGAAAAGCAAAGTGATCTTGAGAAATTGAGAAACAACAAGCTTCGCCATCAGGTTGAAGAATTGCAGAATACGATTCGTCAGATAAACGAAGAACACGTATCTGTGCGCACAAAACGTGAGCAGTTCTCATCCATGTTGAGCAACGCTGATTTACGCAGGGAAGATATTCTTGAGAAAATCGATACGTTGCTGAAAGAACTTGATGATTTAAAACCAAGAGGTCAGCGCGCACTTCACGATTTGGAAGAGCAGGAAAATAAACTTTCCGGCATGACCGAAAACCTGGCAGCTCATACTGAATTATTAAGTCAAAAGTCTTCCGCGTTTAACGAACAAAACATATTCTTCCATCAGCAAGACAATCGTGTAAAAAGTCTTGAGCAGGAAATTCGTTTCAAGCAGGAGTCGATGGATCAGAGCAGTCTTCGTGTTGAATCGAACACCGAAGAACTGAAGAAGAATGAAGACGAGATCAAACGGATTATTGAAACAACAGAATCAAACGATGATGAACTGTTGGGTATGTATTCCGAGAAGGAAGAAATGGAGAAAGGCTTGAGCGAGGCCGAAAAAGAATATTACGAATCACGCGGCAACATCGATCAGGTTGAAAAAGTATTGAGAGAAATACAGCATCAACGTCAGAACATCGACACGGTGTTGATGGATTTGCAAAATCAATTGAATGACAGCAAGCTTCAGTTGAACTCGGTGAAGGAACGTCTTTCTGTTGAATTCAATATTGACCTTGATAGTGCTGTTGGCACCTTCACTCCAGAAGAGGCTGCAGAGCTTTTGAAAGCAGATGAAGATAAGATCCGCGCAGAGGTAGGTAAGATCCGCGACAGACTTGACAACATGGGTCCAATCAACCCGATGGCGATGGAAGCGTATACTGAAATTAAAGAACGTAATGATTTCATCTTAGCACAAAAAGATGATTTGCTGAAAGCGAAAGAATCATTGTTGAATACCATATTGGAAATTGAAGGTGTTGCCAGTCAGACCTTCATGGAAGCGTTCAATAAAATCAAAGAACATTTCATTCGTGTATTCCGCTCGCTGTTCACAGAGGGTGACGAATGTGATTTGAGATTAACCGATCCAAGCAATCCGCTTGACTCTGATATTGAAATTATCGCGAAGCCAAAAGGCAAGCGTCCGTTAACCATTAACCAACTTTCAGGTGGTGAGAAAACATTGACGGCTACTGCCCTGCTCTTCTCAATGTATTTATTGAAGCCGGCACCGTTCTGTATTTTCGATGAGGTTGATGCGCCATTAGATGATGCAAACATTGACAAGTTCAATAACATCATCCGTAACTTCAGCAAAGATTCTCAGTTCGTAATCGTAACGCACAACAAGCGCACGATGATTAGTACGGATGTGATCTATGGTATTACCATGGTGGAGAAAGGTATTTCGAGAGTGGTACCGGTTGATTTGAGGGAATTAGTTTAAAAATCTGTCAACAGACTACATACAGTCGACTGTCGACCGTGGTCTGTTGACGCATTTCAATGATTCTAAATTCTATCTCCTAAATTCTATATTCTGTTTTTCAATATTCTAACCCATTGAAGAAAGTAGCATTTTATACCCTCGGATGTAAGCTCAACTACTCAGAGACTTCTACTATCTCCCGCACGTTCGAAGAGAAGGGATATCAGAAAGTTGAATTCACAGACACGCCTGACATTTTCATTATCAATACCTGTTCGGTCACTGAAAATGCAGATAAGAAGTGTCATAAAATTGTTCGCGAAGCAAGAAGCATTTCACCGGATGCCTATGTCGCCATCATTGGTTGCTACGCTCAACTCAAGCCAAAAGAAATTTCAGAAATACCCGGAGTTGATGCCGTATTAGGAGCCGCTGAGAAATTCAGATTGGTAGAATTACTGGATGGTTTTGTTCGCAAACCACAAGCTGAAGTTTTCGCTTCTGATATCATTGAAGCAAAACGATTCAACACATCGTATTCAATGCATGATCGTACACGCACCTTTCTTAAAGTACAGGACGGCTGCGACTACACCTGTTCATTTTGCACAATACCTTTAGCCCGCGGAGGCAGCAGAAGTGATACGATCGAGAACATTGTAAAGACTGCAAAAGAAGTAGCACTAACAGAAGTAAAAGAAATTGTACTCACAGGAGTGAACACAGGGGATTTCGGAATTCAACAAGGTGTACGCGTTGAGCGTTTTATTGATTTGATAAAAGCGTTGGATGAAGTTGAAGGAATTGAACGATTCAGAATTTCATCCATTGAACCCAATCTTCTAACGGATGAAATCATTTCGTTCGTGGCACAATCGAAACGATTTGTTCCTCACTTTCATATTCCGCTTCAATCCGGTTCGAATAAAATATTGAAGCTGATGCGCAGACGCTACCAACGCGAGTTGTATACAGCACGAGTTGAGAAAATAAAATCAGTAATGCCTCATGCGTGCATTGGTGTTGATGTGATTGTCGGCTTTCCGGGAGAAACACAAGAAGATTTTCTCGAGACGTATTCGTTTCTGAATGAATTAAATATCTCCTATCTGCATGTGTTCACCTATTCAGAACGCGAGAATACATTTGCTTCTACTTTACCTCAGGTTGTTCCAACAAGTCAGCGAAGTGATCGTTCTAAAATGCTTCACATTCTCTCTGATAAAAAGAAGAGAATCTTCTACGAAGAAAATATAGGGCGCGAATCAACCATTCTTTTTGAGAATGATATCGAAGATGGTAAGATGCATGGCTGGACAGAGAATTACATTCGAGTAGCCGCTAAGTATGATCCGATACTGATCAATGAGCTTCGCAGAGCAACCTTATCTTCTGTTAATGAAAAAGGTATCGTTGAGGTTGAGGAACTTTTTGAAAGTCTTCATTTGCATCATCCCAGTTTGTAAAAAATTGCAATTCTGATTATTTGAGATCAGAAGATATCAAAATCACGATTAACCGTTAACCATTAACTTTTTTAGCTTTCTTCCGCATGGGGAATTCAAAACCAAAGCGTGCATTGACGACATCAGCATAGAGGTTATTGTGGTGAGGATGATAGACATTAAGCATGATCGAGGTTGTTCCCTTTACATTTTTAAAAAATCGATATTCTTTTTTCATTCCAACAAAGGCATTTACCACCCATTCACGACTTCTTACGTCTGCAGGTTTGGATGATGTAAAGGGAGGAACAGAAGTGTTCATCGTTTCTATTTCTACACGAGGTAAAAAACCTCGCCCCAGTTTGTACTCCGCGAAAGCACGTGGTCCAAAAATGCGGGCTTGCGCATTGAATTCATGCTGATCTCTGTTGTATGCAAAGCGTTGGTTCCATCCAATGCCGCTGGTCAATTTACTCGTTAGCCTATAGCCAGCATAGGCGTTGAAATCAACCATGAAATTTCCCTGCTTGCTTAGAATCTGAAATTGAATGCCGGGAACAATACGTTCAACAAGAGGTTTACCTTTAAGATCGCAGAACAATCGCTTTGGTAAATCGCCAACGCTTGGTAAACTTTCATACTTTGCTTTGTACTTGGATAACTTATCCATCGCTGCCTGGAGTTGCTCCTGCTTACCTGCAAAATGATCGACCGCTGCTGACTGCACTTGCTGTAACACTTGTTGCTTGGCTTGGTCCTCTGATGGCATGGAGGTAACGGGAAGATTGCCTGTGGCATCTTTCAAGTCCTTAACAGCATCGAGTTTCGTTACCTGGCTTTCGGCAAGCTTATCAAGTTGGTTCACATCGCCTACACCTTTTGTAATTTCACTGGCACTTTGTTGCAGTGTACCTGTTTGTTCCGTCACTCCTTTTGTAAGATCGGAAACACCACCAAGATTTTTACTTACATCAGGTAAACCACCTGTTGAAGGCAACTCCGAAATTCCGTTAAGCCCATTGGATGGAATAAGTTTATCCAGAGAAGTATCGAGGCTTTTTAAATCGATGGGCGAATTGATTTCAGAAGATAAGGATGACAAGTTCAACTTGTCCAAGGAGCCAGTGAGTTGTGATGCTTTTGCCTGAAGCTCGGGTGGCAATGGAATGGAGTTGAGTTTCTCCGTTGTTTTTTGCTTAATGGATTGAATCCTGTCTTCTACTTTCTGTTTGACAGCAGTTAATTCATTCTGAAGACTATCAACTTTCTTCGCATACTTTTCGGTTGGAAGGTTGAGGTGACTGAGGCTATCAATTTTCTGTTGGTAATGCGATTTCAATCCATTGACTTTGGCAGTTGCCTTAGTATAGTATTGTGTAACACTATCGATTCTGCCCCTTGTGGATGCTTCAATGGAATCTATCTTTCCGGTAAGCGTAGTGAGGGTATCAATAGACAAAGACGGCATTGAAACCTTCAGTGAATCAAACTGGGCAAAAGCCGTTTGGCTCAGGAATAGGAAGGTTATAAAGGCTAATGGTTTCAAGGCGTGCAAAGATAAAAAATGCAGGTTAATGGTTAATGGTTATCGGTTAATTGTTGTTGAAAAGATGGTGATTATAAGGACTTTGGGACAAGGGTTGCATTTAGTCGGCATGCCCTGTTGTATTTACTACTACGCGAGGTTAGTTTACCCCACATGCCTTGTATGGTTTACTACCACGAGAGGTTAGTTTAGTCCGCATGCCTTGTATGGTTTACTACTACGCATGGTTAGTTTACTACTACGCATGGTTAGTTTACTCCGTATGCCTTGTATGGTTTACTACTACGCAAGGTTAGTTTAGTCGTATGCCTGGTAAGGTACGACCCTCCAAGGTTAGTTTGGTTAGTTAGTTTAGTTCATATGCGTGGTTGTATTATCCTCACCCACATTCCTAAGCCTTGCACCAACAGTGGCCTATGCTCACCAAAAACCATCTATCAAATACGCGCATATTATTTCCCAACTTTCTGCTCACAGTCTATATTTTACTTGATCTTGATTTCTGTTAATTGTTTTTTTGCAAAAAAAATCAGGTTACTCTAACTAATTATGTCGACAGCTTCTAATGGCCCAGGCTATTTGTTGCTTGAGAAGCTATATCATTTGCTCCAACAACTCGACTTATAATACTATAGGGAGGAAGCCCAGTCACAATTTGCTCAGACTGGACTTGAGGAAGAATAAAACTCGCGTTAGGCGAGGTTGTTACAATTTCCCCATCCTCACATCCAACAATCCCCACGCCATCTATATAAACAGAGCAAACACCTAAACTTTCAAAACTTCCATCTCTGCTATGGATTAGCCATCGATACTCTTTATATGGCTGCTGTCCTCCAGCTGCAGCTGTAGCAGAAACATTTACTTTCAATTGTCCATTCAGCGGATGCCCTGGTGAGAAAAAAGGCAAAATATTTACCGTCAACTCAGGACCTGGCCAATTTGGGTCTGTAATTACAGGAATATTTATCTCAAGTGACTTTTGTGAATTGTTTGAGTCAGTGCCTTTGCTCACGGTCAACTGGACTATATAAATACCCGGTGCAGTGTAAATGTGCGTTTCAGATGGGTTCTGACTTGAAAGAGTCATTCCATCCCCAAAGTCCCATAAATAGGATACACCTGAAACCGTATTAACTGGCGTAAACGTTAAAGTCTTACCTGTTTTCTTAGTTCCAGTTACTGAGAATGACGCAATTAAACTTGACGGAGGCGGAGGTCCAGAATAACCTTTCTGATTATATGTCAAAGTCTTAAGGATGCTAGCCTTATTGTCAGAAACAGATTTAAGTCTGTTGAAATCATCATACAAATAATTTGTTGAAGTAGAATTGTAATCGGTGACGGAAGTTTGACCAACGAGTGGAGAATAAGTAAAAGTCTTCATCTGAGCAGCGTTCGGGTACACTCGCAGTTCGTCAATCGGAATGCTATTTGAATTGAAATAGACCTTCGATGAAGATGGCAATGAAATTGATCGGCTATAATATGCCCAGTCCGTACTATTCACTGGTAAAGTAGATCCATTTATAATAATATCCCCTGTTCCCTTAGCCCAAAACGATACATTATAAATTCCTACAACAAGGGTTGAATTCGTTTCAACCGAGCCAATAAAGTATTGCGAACCCGTTTTGGCATTGCCTGATAAAAGTGGAGCACTTGGATTGATAGCCCAGCCACCTACTGTAGATTCTTCAAAGCTTGTATAGCAGATATTGTCGTTGCTTGCATTTATTGCCTCAGCTATTGGGTAGATATTTTGATACCCCCATAGGAATGATCGCTTTATTCCATCACTTCCTGTTGCCTCCAGTATATTTCCTGTTAGATTATCATATAAATTGTATGATACCAATTCTCTAAACTTGGAACTTTCATATACAAAATTATTTGAGACATCAAGGTATGACGGAGTGTATACGGTCAAAGGGATTTGTGTCTGCAGTTTCATTTGTTTATCAAGTTCAACACCATTTGCTTTGTATAAATTGATTTCTGCATCTATCAATTTATTCGACCCATTCTGAATTTCCCAAATCTGTTTCTCTATTACCGCATTATGGATATGCTTTACATTGGCCATGTTACTTAAAGCAAGGGCCATATTGTACGCAGTAGCAGACGAAAAAGTGTAGTCAGACGGATACTTTAATTTTGTGCTTCTCTTCCAAGGCATCGCTGCATTGTTGTTAAAGGTTACTATCGATTCAGCGAGCTGGCGGTTTCCCTCATTGAATGTAAAATCAGTTCTTGTTTCAGAATAAGTTACTCCATCCGTATTGTAATTTTTCTCTATTGTATAATAAGGTACATATGACAAATTCCCTTTTTTAATCTTCCAACTGTTAGCAAACACTCTTTGGTCGCCAGATTTACATTCGTCATCGTTAAATGTCATGAAGGCTTTAAATCCTGTTGCTATAATCTCACTTCCCAGTACTTGATATGTATTGATTGTCTCGTGGATTTTTATAAAAGAACCCAGTTGATACTTGTAGTCAATTTTGTTGACTAGTTGTCCCCTCTTCCAATCGTTATCTTCCTCGGGTGAGCCAAACGGTGGCTGCGACACAGTTAAATCAATAAATTCGGTATTGCCATCCAGCTCTGATTTATAAACGGAAGTATAATAGTACTCGGATTTTCCATTCTCACCGAATTCACCACGAAGTTCAACTACCCTTCCAT